>NZ_JASODY010000029.1:0-12557 GCF_030212265.1 Corynebacterium sp. UMB9976 | reverse complement strand
ATCCGGAAAGGGCCCATGAGATAAAAAGGGCCCACCCGGCGACACGCCGGGCAGACACACTTTTTGCTACTTAACCCTTAATGCTGGTCGCCGCGGGGTTAAAACGTGCCCCCGGTGAGACTCGAACTCACACTGGACGGGTTTTGAATCCGTTGCCTCTGCCAATTGGGCTACGGGGGCGCAATAGGTCAAAGCATACGGCAGCGCCCAGGTGGGCACAAAACAGCGGGCGGGGTGCGGTTCAGTAGGATAGCGGGCATGACAACCGGTGGTAAATCTGAAGAAACCCTGCTCCTCCTCGACGGGCATTCGCTTGCCTTCCGGGCGTTCTACGCCCTCCCGGCGGCGAACTTCTCGACGACCGGCGGGCAGCACACCAACGCCGTCTACGGATTCCTGGGGATGTTCCTGGGGCTGGTGGAACAGGAAAAGCCCACCCACATCGCCGCCGCCTTTGACCTTTCGGGCCCGACCTTCCGAGAGGCGGAATTCCCCGAGTACAAGGCGCAGCGCCCATCCACCCCGCCGGAGTTCAAGGGCCAGATTGAGCTGATCCGCGAGACGCTGAAGACCCTCGGCATCACCACCCTGGATAAGGAGAGCTACGAGGCGGACGACATCATCGCCTCGCTGGCCACCCAGGGCCACGACGCGGGCATGAACACCCTCATCTGCACCGGTGACCGTGACTCCCTGCAGCTCGTCGAGGACGACGTCACCGTCCTCTACACCCTGCGCGGGGTCTCCGAACTCCACCGCTTCACCCCGGAGGCCGTGGAAGAGAAGTACGGCGTGACCCCGAAGCAGTACCCGGATCTCGCGGCACTCCGCGGCGATACCTCGGACAACATGCCGGGCGTGCCGGGCGTGGGCCCGAAGACCGCCCAGAAGTGGATCCAGAAGTACGGTTCCCTGGACGGCGTCATCGACAACATGGACGACATCCGCGGCAAGGTGGGCGAGAACCTGCGCGCCTATGTCGCCGACGTCCAGCTGGCTCGGAAGATCACCGAAATGGTCCGGGACCTGGACATGGTGGACAGCCTGGACACGCTGAAGCCGGCGGACATCGACCCGAACGACGCCCTGGCGATCTTCGAGAAGCTGCAGTTCGGCACCACGCTGCGCAACCGCACCTTCCGCACCCTGGGCGTGGAATTCGAGGACACCACCAGCATCCCCGTCACCGAGGAGGAGCTGACCCCCGGCAAACTTGCCAACTGGCTGAAGAAGAACGCCGCCTACCAGGAGGGACGCGACGCGGTCGCCGAGGCTCTCGCCGTGGACATCGAGGACGAGACACTCGGCCTGCTCAGCGCTGAAAATAAAGGCCTAACGCTTGACCTCGCCGCCCTGGATGCGAAGGACGAGCAGGTGCTGCGCACCTGGCTGGCCGACCGGGGCGCGCCGAAGTGGTTCCACGATTCCAAGCAGAGCTTCCACGCACTGCGCCAGCAGGGCTTCGCTCTCGACGGGGTGGAGCACGACACCTCCGTGGCTGCCTACCTCGTCCGCCCGGACCTGCGCAGCTGGTCGCTGGGAGACGTGCTGCAGCGCCACGCGGGTCGCGACCTGCCCGAAACCTCGGGCAGCCTGGAGCGCGCCCAGGCCGTCCGCGAGCTCGTCGAGATCATGAACCAGGAGCTCACGGAAGCCGGCCAGGCCGAGCTTTACTTCTCCATGGAGGTGCCCCTGACCCACATCCTGGCGGAGATGGAGGCCCACGGCATCGAGGTGGATAAGGCCGCCCTCGAGGAGCTCGCCGCCGAATACGAAGCCCAGATCGCCCACGAGGTGACCGCCGCACGGGAGCTCGCCGAGGACGATCAGCTCAACCTCTCCAGCCCCAAGCAGCTGCAGAAGGTACTTTTCGAGGACTTCGGCCTGCCGAAGACCAAGAAGACGAAGACCGGCTACTCAACTGCTGCCGCGGAGCTGGAGAAGCTGCAGCAGCAGACCGAACACCCCTTCCTCAACCACCTCATGGCGCACCGTGAGTACCAGAAGATGAAGAGCACCATCGACGGCCTCATCAACGCCATCGACGGCGACGGCCGCATCCGCACCACCTTCAACCAGAAGGGAGCGGCGACCGGCCGACTGTCGTCCTCGGAACCGAACCTGCAGAACATCCCCGTGCGCACGGAAGCGGGCCGCAAGATCCGTTCCGCGTTCCGCGTCGGAGAGGGCTACGAGACGCTGCTGACCGCCGACTACTCGCAGATCGAGATGCGCGTCATGGCGCACCTTTCCGAGGACGCAGGCCTGATCGAGGCCTACCGGGCGGGGGAGGACCTGCACAACTACGTCGGCTCCCGAGTCTTCGACGTCCCCGTGGACGAGGTCACCCCGGAGCTACGCCGTCGCGTTAAGGCCCTCAGCTATGGCCTGGTCTACGGGCTCTCCGCCTTCGGGCTTAGCCAGCAGCTGGGTATCAGCCCGGGCGAGGCCAAGGGGATCATGGAAAACTACTTCGACCGTTTCGGTGGCGTGAAGCGCTACCTGGATAAGGTCGTCGAGGCGGCGAAGGAGACCGGTTACACGGAGACGCTCTACGGTCGCCGCCGCTACCTGCCTGAGCTGGCCAGCTCGAACCGGGTGGCTCGGGAGAATGCCGAGCGTGCCGCTCTCAATGCGCCGATTCAGGGTACGGCTGCGGACATCATCAAGCTCGCGATGCTGCGGGTGGATCGTGCGCTGCGCAATGCGAATCTCAAGTCCCGGGTGCTGCTGCAGGTCCACGATGAGCTCGTCCTGGAGATCGCGCCCGGTGAGCTCGAGCAGATCCAGCAGCTGTTGGAGGAGAACATGGATTCGGCAGCCAGCCTGCGGGTCCCCCTGGATGTCTCCGCAGGCCACGGCGAGAACTGGGATCTCGCCGGGCACTAGCCTTCGCCACAGCGTTGTAGCAGCGCCGCAGCGTCGCCGCAGCGTGTGTGGCGCAGCAGCGTTGTGGGGATGCTATTCTTCACTGCTTATGAGAAATCCCCACGGTGTTTATTCACCGTGGGGATCTCCCGTCTAGTTGCAGACGCCGCGGATTCTAGGACGTTGCGGTGGCTTCGGTTTTGTCGCCCCCGAAGCGCCGTTCCGCGACAACCATCGCAGCCACGATCGCTGCCCCCAGCACGAATAGAACAATGGCGCCACCGAGGTTCTCGCCCGGGGCGAGCAGACCAGCGGCATCGTCTTGCCACGGCCACAGCGCGCGCAGGCTTCCCAACAGCAGACCGGCCATCGCAGCCAGCGTGACGGTGCGGTGCTCGTTGAGCATCTTCTCCAGCAGGCGGACGAAGAGCACGATGCCCGTCAGCGCGCCGAGGGCGAACACGCCCAGGTAGGTGAAGTTGCGTTCGTCCACCGCGCCGAGCGTGGCCTCATAGAGGCCGACTGCCAGCAGGAAGAAGGAGCCAGACACACCGGGCAGCACCAGCGCGCAGATCGCCACCGCTGCGGCGAGGAACACGATGATCAGGTGTGGTTCATGCTGCGTGCTGCTGGTGAACCCGGTGGCCCAGAACGTCAGCACCGCGAAGATACCCATCACCGGCAGCACCTTCGCCCAGCTCGCTGAAGCGTTCTTCCAGTCGATCATCAACAGTGGCACGGCGATGGAGACCAGCACCATGCCGAGGAATAGGGCGCGCGCCGCGACCGGCTGGTTGGTCACGAAGTCCTTCATCGGACCTGCCATGAGCACCACGATCAGTCCCATGCCGATGAGCATCGGAAGCAGCAGCCACCAGTCCACGTCGCGGAAGCGCTGGCCCGCCTTCGTTCGGTCCTTCGGCAGGGTCTTCATCCCGTCGAGGAAGACATTGGCGTTATAGATCACGCGCTCGTACACGCCGGTCACCAGTGCGATCGTGCCGCCGGATACACCTGGCACGAGTTCGGCCAGGCCAATGAGGCCGCCGCGAATCGCGTTGAGGATGATCGTGAGCGCGGAGGGCTTGGTCTTGTCAAAGCTCACGCCGCTGGAGCTGCTGGCCGTGTCGGCCGGGGATTGCCCCGATGCTGCGGAGTGCGAAGAGTAATCAGTCACCCGAGGTACTTTACGGCCGAATCCTCGCAAAAGACACCAGGCACGCTGGGTTTATTTCAGGACGTCAGGTTCGGGCAGCACGCAAAAATAATGTGAACACCCTGTGCTCGGCCGGCCTGCGAACCCTAGGGTGGAGGGCATGGCAAACACAGAAACTTGTCGTCTCGGAGTATGGCAGGGCGAAGGCATCGGCCCGGAGATCGTCGCCCCGACGGTGCAGGCGGTGGAACTTGCGCTGCAGTCCAGTGGGGAAGCGACCCCGGAGTTTGTGCCGTTGCTGCTGGGCCGCGAGGCGATCGACGCCACCGGAAGAATCGTGCCGGAAGAGACCTGGGAGACGATCACTGGCTTGGATGGCTGGATCTTGGGTCCCCATGACAATGTGTCTTATCCGCCGAGCGTGGCGGGCCAGCTCAACCCTTCTGCTCATCTGCGCAAACAGGCGGATCTGTGGGCGAATATTCGCCCGGTGCGTGGCGTGCCAGGGGCGGTGCACCCGGACCTGGACGTGGTGATCGTCCGGGAGAACACCGAGGGTATGTACGCCGACCGCAACATGCTGGTGGGCAGCGGCGATGTCACGGTCAACGGGGAAGTCTCCCTCGCGATCGGCGTATTCACCCAGACCAAGATTCGTCGCATCGTCCGCCGCGCCGCTGCCATCGCCGCAGCCCGCGACGGGGTGCTCACGGTGGCTCACAAGTCCAACGTCCTGACCGAGACTTCGGGGCGGTACGTCGCCGAGGCGAAGGCCTGTGCGGAAGAGTTCGGGGTCGAGATTCAGCCGGTTCATATCGACGCCCTGTGTGCGGAGCTGGTGACCCGACCGGAGCGCTACGCCACGATCGTGGCCGAGAATATGTTCGGCGATATCTTGAGCGACCTGGCCGGTGGGCTGGGTGGTTCGCTGGGGATTGCGGGCAGTATCAATGCCAGTGAGTCGCAGGTCATGGCTCAGGCCGCGCATGGTTCCGCCCCGGATATCGCGGGCCAAGGGATCGCCAACCCGGCGGGCATCATGAATTCCGCCGCGCAGATGCTCGACTCGTTGGGCTATCCGGTGGCTGCGGAGCTTCTGGAAGGCGCGGTACGCGAGGCAGTCATCAAGGCACCGACTGCTGATCTGATCCGCGAAGCTGCCGCAGCAGCCCGCGAGTCCGCAACACCTGTGGCTCATGAGTCCGCTGTGGCGAATGGGGTGGAAGGTGCACCCCGCCCCGCCACGACCGAGGAATTTGCAAAACAGGTGTTTGTGCAGCTAAAGCCTCTCGTGTAACCTTCAGTACGTTACGCGTCGAAAGGCGCAGTTTGACCCTGTCCATTTCTATTTGATTTCCGTTTCGGAGAACACTTCCATATGCCAACCAACAACGTCCCTCAGGTAGCCATCAACGACATTGGCTCCGCTGAGGATTTCCTCGCCGCCGTCGATGAGACCATCAAGTACTTCAATGATGGCGATATCGTCGAGGGCACCATCGTCAAGGTCGATCACGACGAGGTCCTGCTGGACATCGGCTACAAGACCGAGGGCGTAATCCCGTCCCGTGAGCTGTCCATCAAGCACGACGTCGACCCGAATGAGGTTGTCGAGGTTGGCGACGAGATCGACGCTCTGGTCCTCACCAAGGAGGACAAGGAGGGGCGCCTGATCCTGTCCAAGAAGCGTGCCCAGTACGAGCGCGCTTGGGGCGCCATCGAGCAGCTCAAGGAGAACGACGAGCCGGTCACCGGTACCGTCATCGAGGTCGTCAAGGGCGGCCTGATCCTGGACATCGGTCTGCGCGGCTTCCTGCCGGCTTCCCTCGTCGAGATGCGCCGCGTCCGCGACCTGCAGCCGTACATCGGCCAGGAGATCGAGGCCAAGATCATCGAGCTGGACAAGCACCGCAACAACGTCGTGCTGTCCCGCCGTGCATACCTGGAGGAGACCCAGTCCGCGGTCCGCTCCGAGTTCCTGCACCAGCTGCAGAAGGGCCAGGTCCGCAAGGGCGTCGTGTCCTCCATCGTCAACTTCGGTGCATTCGTTGACCTCGGCGGCGTTGACGGCCTGGTTCACGTTTCTGAGCTGTCCTGGAAGCACATCGACCACCCATCTGAGGTCGTCACCGTCGGCGACGAGGTCACCGTCGAGGTTCTGGACGTCGACCTGGACCGCGAGCGCGTCTCCCTGTCCCTGAAGGCAACGCAGGAAGACCCATGGCGCGTCTTCGCCCGCACCCACGCGATCGGCCAGATCGTTCCGGGCAAGGTCACCAAGCTGGTTCCGTTCGGCGCATTCGTCCGCGTCGAGGAGGGCATCGAGGGCCTGGTTCACATCTCCGAACTGGCTGAGCGCCACGTCGAGGTTCCGGACCAGATCGTCAACGTTGGCGAAGAGGTCATGGTCAAGGTCATCGACATCGACCTCGAGCGTCGTCGTATCTCCCTGTCCCTGAAGCAGGCTGACGAGGACTTCACCGAGGAGTTCGACCCGTCCAAGTACGGCATGGCTGACTCCTACGACGAGCAGGGCAACTACATCTTCCCAGAGGGCTTCGACCCGGAGACCAACGAGTGGCTCGAGGGCTTCGACGAGCAGCGTGAGGCATGGGAGGCTCGCTACGCCGAGTCCGAGCGTCGCCATCGTCTGCACGCAGCTCAGATCGAGCGCCACCGCGCCGCAGCTGCTGAGGCTGCGGCTAACGGCGAGGGCGGCTACTCCTCCGAGTCCGGCGCTGAGACCAAGGCAGCCGAGGCTCCGGCCGAGGACGCTGGCACCCTGGCTTCCGACGAGCAGCTGGCTGCTCTGCGCGAGAAGCTGGCCGGCGGCGAGTAAATCGCACTACCTGGCTCCGGCGGAGTTGAGATCACCCCGCTAGAGCGCTGAAAGTAAGGGCCCGCACCACACGGTGCGGGCCCTTCTTTGTGCATAGAAGCTGTTGGATAGGATCAACGGCATGTTCGGATCGCTTTCTCACCAGGGCTCTTCCCGCGTGCTGCCTCCGGCAATCATGGCGGTCTCCGGCCTCTCGCTCTACGTGGGCGCAGCGCTGGCCGTGGGGCTATTCGATCACTTCCCACCGGTGGTGGTGGCGTGGTTCCGCATCGCCACAGCAGGCCTGATCCTCTGGGCTTTCTTCCGGCCGCGGGCGAGCTCCTTCATCGGCCGCCCGGCGCTGATCGCCACCTTCTTTGGTGTGGCCGCGATGGCGATGAACATGACCTTCTACATGGCCATTCAGTCCATCCCGCTGGGTTCGGCCGTGGCGATCGAGTTCATTGGGCCGGTGATCGTTGCGGCCTGGGGGTCGAGGCTGCTGCGCGACTGGCTCGCTCTCGGATTCGCCATCGCTGGCGTGCTGGTGATCTCCGGGGCCCAGTGGTCAGCTGAGGCTAGCGGCATCCTCTGGGCGCTGGCCGCGGGTGGCTTCTGGGCAGGCTACATCCTGCTTGGTGCCAAGATTTCCTCCAACGCGGACACCTCGAAGGCATCGCTGGCGGTGGGCTTCACCTACGCCGGTGTCCTTGGCCTTCCCCTGGCCATCTGGCTGTGGCCAGAGAACCTCGCGATGGCCGCACCGACGATCATCGGGCTCGCCGCAGGCCTGGGGCTGCTCTCGGCTGCGATCCCTTATTCCCTGGACCAGGTGGTGCTGAGGCTCGCGGGGTCCTCGCTGTTCGCCCTCCTGCAGGCCGTGCTGCCGCTCGTTGCGACCCTGGTGGGCGCGGTGGCGCTGAAGCAGTGGATCAGCCTCACGGAGTTGGCCGGTATCGCCCTAGTGATTCTCGCGATCGTGCTGCGTAAACCCTGAGGGGAGCCCCGCAACCCCGCGCAGCATCTCCGGGTCGATCACGATGCCGACTTTGTAGACGGTCATCTCGCCGGTGGGCTCCAGAATGATGAGCTGGACGTCCGCTGGCGTTGCCACTCCGGCGCGGCGCATGACCATCCGCAGGTCGTCGCGGGAGACGTGGGTGCGGCGCAGCTGCCGGTCCAGGTACTGGCCGTGCGCGAAGACGGCCTGGGGGTCCTCGTCGAAGACGCGGCTCACGGCGGTGGATTTGCGCGCTGCTCCGAAGATCGCCTCCAGCAGCATGAGTGTGAACAGTCCGATCGCCCCCGCGGCAAGGGTCGGCGGGTGCCCGATGACCACGCGGCCCGAGACCGCGCCGAACATGACCAGGACGACCGCGTCGAAGGCATTCATCTTCGTCATGATGCGCACGCCGAACAGCCGCACGAGGATCAGGAAAAAGAGGTAGATCGCCAGCGCCGAGAGGATGACGATGGGGATGCGGGCTGGGTCGATCGTGATTTGCTCGTAGAAGGCCTGCTGTACCTGCTCCATGATTCTCATGGTAGTTCGCGGCCAACAAAAGGCTTTCGGCCAGCCCGCGGAGAACGCGAACCGGCCGAAAGGGGAGTGCTACAGCGAGCGGCTTAGAGCTTCTCGATCTTCGCCACTGCGTGGACCGTGTCCAACTTGGATGCCTTGCGCAGCTGGACGTCCCAGTCGCCGTTGGCAGCCTTCTCGGTAAAGACCGCGACATTGGCCGGCAGGGTCACCGGCTTAGCAAACTGCACCGTGTAGCGCGCCGCGGACGGGATCTCGCCCTCCAGCGTGGCCAGTAGGCGAGCGGCGGACCACATGCCGTGCGCGATGACCGCCGGGAAGCCGAAGGCCTTCGCACCCACGCCGGAGACGTGGATCGGGTTCTTATCGCCCGAAGCCTCCGCGTAGTCCTTGATCTGGGACGGGGTGACCCGCACGTTCGCGGTCGGACGCGGATCCGCCAGCTCGGTGATCGGCAGGATCACGCCGTCGGTCTTCTCGCCACCTGCCAGCGGGGAGGAGCTCGATAGCTTCGCACCCTTGGCCAGGAAGCCGGAGACCTGGCGCCACACAATCTCGCCGCCCGAGGTGATCTCGGTGACCAGGTCGATGAGCAGGCCCTTGTTGTGCTCGCGCAGGTTCTCGGCGTGGACCTTGATGTCCAGGACGTCGTCGACCGTCAGCGCCCGCTTCTGTTCGATGACGTTATTCAGGTGCACCGCACCCACAGCGCCGAACGGGAAGTCCGGAGCCGTGAGGACCTTCATCACGATGGGGAAGGAGAGCACGTACGGGTAGGTCAGCGGTAGCTCGTTGCTCAGTCGCAGGTCCGTCGCGCTGCAGTACGCCGCGAGGTGCGGAACGTCGATCTTCACGCCGCGGACCTCGAAGGCGGTCTTCGGGTTGTCCTTCGCGGAGCGCGTGGACCCGACGACCGGCAGAATGTCCTTGACTGCGTTCCGGTACTCGTCCATGAGAGCCGGAATCTTGGGCAGTTCCTTGTAGGAAACCTCAGCCACAGGAACCTCCTTTAAGAAGTTGAAAAGATGTCAGCGGGGCAGTGCTTTGTTTACGCGCCCAGCAGGGACTGGCCACAGACGCGGACCACGTTGCCGGTCACGGCGTTGGAAGCCGGTGCCGCGAAGTAGGCGATGGTCTCTGCAACGTCGATGGTCTGGCCACCCTGCTGCAGGGAGTTCATGCGACGGCCGGCCTCGCGGGTCGCGAACGGGATGGCGGCGGTCATCTGGGTCTCGATGAAGCCCGGTGCCACGGCGTTGACGGTGATGTTCTTGTCCGCCAGCTTCTCGCTGAAGGTGTTGACCAGGCCGATGACGGAGGCCTTCGTGGTGCCGTAGTTGGTCTGGCCACGGTTACCGGCGATGCCCGCGATGGAGGACACGCCAATGACGCGGCCGTTGTCGTTGAGGCCACCGTTGGCGATCAGGCCCTCGGTGATGCGGACCGGGGCGATGAGGTTCACGGCCATGACGGCGTTCCAGCGTGCGTCGTCCATGTTGGCGAGCAGCTTGTCGCGGGTGATACCTGCGTTGTGGACGATGATGTCGATGCCCTGGCCGAAGCGCGCCTCGGCGTGCTCCTTGAGCTTGTCGGCCGCGTCCGGGGCGGTGACGTCCAGCGGCAGGGAGGTGCCCTTGACGCGGTTGGCCGTCTCGGCCAGGCCGTCGCCGGCCTGCGGGACGTCCACGCAGATGACCTTCGCGCCGTCGCGAGCCAGGACCTCGGCGATCGTGGCTCCGATGCCGCGCGCAGCACCGGTGACGACGGCGACCTTGCCCTCAGAAGGCTGATCCCAGTTGGCCGGTGCGGTGGCTGCGGTGTCGTCGACGCGGATGACCTGGGCGTCGACGTAGGCGGACTTGCCGGAGAGCAGGAAGCGCAGGGTGGACTCCAGGCCGGTGAAGTCGCCGGAGAGCTCCGGGCTGACGTAGACCAGCTGGGCGGTCGCGCCGCGGCGCAGCTCCTTGGCCACGGAGCGGCTGAAGCCCTCGAGGCCGCGCTGGGCGATCGCCTCGTCGGTGGACTCGGCAAGCTCCGGGGTGGTGCCGAGCACGACGATGCGGCCGTTCGGGGCGAGCTTGCGCATCACCGGGTTGAAGAAGTCGAAGAGCTGGTGGAGCTCCTCCGGCTTGGTGATGCCGGTCGCGTCGAAAACGAAGGCGGCGTACTTGCTGTCACCGGAGTCGCGGGTCAGGTCGTAGTCCGCATCCAGCAGGGAGGTGACCGGGTCGATCAGGCGGCCCTGGCCACCGACGAGCACGAGGCCCGGCAGTGCTGGCTCGCCGGCCTTGTAGCGGCGCAGCTTCTCAGGCTTCGGCAGGCCGACCTTGTCAGCCAGGAAGTTGCCGAACGGGGACTCGATGAACTCGCCGTAACGGTCGGAGTGCTGGGAGGAAGTCTTAGACACTTATTCTCCTTCGGGTTGTCGCTTTCCGGTCTTCGCGTCACGTTAACTTGCTGCGCGCTGGGAGCGCCCCTTCAGATAAGGCGCGGGCTAGCGGGCACAGCGCGCTGACCGGAGAAGGTTTTTAAGAACGTGACCTCAACTCTACGGTGTTGGGGGTCACACTGAGGGTGAAATCTAGTGAAATTAGTTTTATATTTTCGTTTTCTAACCCACGCCCCAGCACGTCTCTATAGTCGGTTGGGAGACGCACAACTTTGGTGCACATTCTAGAGACGGAGTGAAAACCATCATGACGAACGGTAACCAGAAGAAGGTCGCCATCCTCGGCGGCAACCGCATTCCTTTCGCCCGCTCCAACAAGGAGTACGCGGACGCATCCAACCAGGACATGCTCACCGCGGCCATCGAGGGCCTCGTCGCCCGCTACGGCCTCCAGGACGAAGAGCTCGGCCTGGTCACTGGCGGTGCGGTCCTGAAGCACTCCCGCGACTTCAACATGGTTCGCGAGGTCGTGCTGGGCTCCTCCCTGTCCAACACCACCCCGGCCATGGACATGCAGATGGCCTGTGGCACCGGCCTGGCCGCCATCGTCGCCGTCGGCGATGCCATCCGCGCGGGCCGAATCGAGTCCGGCATCGGCTCCGGCGTGGACACCACCTCCGACGCCCCGCTGGCGGTCGGCGACCAGCTGCGCAAGACTCTCATCAAGCTGACTCAGGCCAAGACCACCCAGCAGCGCCTGAAGCTGGTCGGCTCCATCCGCCCGGCCCAGCTGGCACCGGATCAGCCGAGCAACGGCGAGCCGCGCACCGGCCTGTCCATGGGTGACCACGCTGCGATCACCGCCCGTGAGATGAACATCACCCGCGAGGAGCAGGACGAGTTCGCCGCGACCTCCCACCAGAACCTCGCGAAGGCTTATGACGAGGGCTTCTTCGAGGACCTCATCACCCCGTACCTCGGCGTGCAGCGTGACACCAACCTGCGCCCGGACTCCACCCCGGAGAAGCTGGCCAAGCTCAAGCCGGTCTTCGGCAAGCGCGACGCCGCGCAGCACGGCACCACCGCCACCATGACCGCCGGTAACTCCACCCCGCTGACCGACGGGGCATCCGCCGTCCTGCTCTCCTCCGAGGAGTGGGCCAAGGAGCGCAACCTCCCGGTCCGTGCCTACCTGGTGGACTCCGAGGTCGCTTCCGTGGACTTCCTGCACGGCCACGACGGCAAGACCCCGGACGGCCTGCTGATGAGCCCGACCTACGCCGTCCCGCGCATGCTGGAGCGCAACGGCCTGACCCTCCAGGACTTCGACTTCTACGAGATCCACGAGGCCTTCGCCTCCCAGACCCTGGCCACCCTGAAGGCCTGGGAATCCGAGGAGTACTGCCGCGAGCGCCTGGGCCTGGACAAGCCGCTGGGTGCGATCGACCGCTCCAAGCTCAACGTCAAGGGCTCCTCGCTGGCCGCTGGCCACCCATTCGCCGCAACCGGTGGCCGCATCATCGCCACCACCGCGAAGCTGCTCGAGGAGAACGGCGGCGGCCGCGCACTGGTCTCCATCTGTGCAGCAGGTGGCCAGGGCATCGTCGCCATCGTCGAGCGCTAAACCAGCTGCGCCGATAGCGAAAGAGAAGGCGCCCCGCGGCGGAGGATTCTTCTCGCCCGCGGGGCGCCTTCGGCGTGCTCAGACCACTTAAGTTCTAGTGGTCGTTGCAACACTGATCTGAAGGGTTGGTGTTGGTGATGACGGTGTCACGGTGGGATCCAC
>NZ_JASODY010000028.1:0-14336 GCF_030212265.1 Corynebacterium sp. UMB9976 | reverse complement strand
ACCTCGGCATCCAAAAAGGCTGGATCAAATAACCGCAACACGCCCGGAAAAGACACACTTTTCTTTACTTAACCCCCACGTGGCGTAACGAGTGCGGAAAGCAAAACACCCCGTGACCTGCATAGTCACGAGGTATTGACGAGTGCGCCTGGGGAGACTTGAACTCCCACGTCCTAGGACACTGGAACCTAAATCCAGCGCGTCTGCCAATTCCGCCACAGGCGCAGGTGGCGGTGTCCCGCCACGGCTAGGAACACTATAGCAACGCCGCCGGGGCGAAAACCTAACCGTGCTGGAAACTCATCATGGCATCACGATCGGACGAGCGCTGTGGGAACAGCCTTGCCAGGAGAGGGGCCGCAACCGAACCAGCAACGGCCACCGGGGCGACGTCCTAGGCCTCGAGCTCCTTCATAATGCGGACGACGTGCCCGGTTGCCTTGACGTTGTAGCGGGCCAGGGCGATCTTGCCCTTCTCGTCGACGAGGAAGGTCGAGCGGATCACGCCCTGGACGATCTTGCCGTAGTTCTTCTTCTCACCGAAGGCGCCATAGGCCGTCATGACGGCCTTGTCCGGGTCGGAGAGCAGCGGGAAAGTCAGCTCGTACTGATCGCGGAACTTCGCCAGGGCCGCTGGCTTGTCTGGGGAAATCCCCACCACATCGATGTTCTGGTCGTTCAGCTGGGCCAGAGAGTCTCGGAAGTCGCAGGCTTCCTTGGTGCAGCCCGGGGTGTTGGCTCGCGGGTAGAAGTACACAAGTACCTTCTTGCCGCGGTAATCCTTCAGATCGATCGTCTCACCCTTGTCAGAAGTGAGCGTGAAGCCCGGAGCCTCGTCGCCCTCGGTGAGGCGGATATTTGCTGTGTCATTGTTCTTTGTCATGCCGCCCAGCCTACGCGGATGACTAGCCGTGGGCTTTCGCACGCGAAGGCTGCGTATCCTCTACAATTGTTCAGAAGAAACGACTGATTTTTACCGTCTTTAGGGAGTATGTCCGTGGCACGGAGTATCGACGCTATCGAGCGTGACATTGAGCGCACCCGCAACCAGCTGGCCAAGACGCTGGACGAACTCGCGTTTCGCGCCGATCCGAAGAACCTCGCAGATGACGCTCGTGGGCAGGTCTCCGATTTCCTGCGCGAGCCGAAGGTTCAGATGGTGCTGGGAGGGGTGGCCGCTGGTGTCGTCCTGCTGGTCGCCGCAACCGTTTCCTCCAAGCGTAAGGAGAAGAAGCAGGTCCGCGAGATCCAGCGCCTGCTCGCTTCCACTCGCTAACTGAAGATTCGGCTTGTTAGGTCGAATTTCCACGCTGAGCGCGATCTCGCTGGCGTTGGCACTTCTGTGCACCGCCATCGGGGTTCCCGCAGCGTGGATTTTTGCTTTTCTCGTTCTTTTCGGTGCCGACGCCGTGTTCAGCGGCCGGGCGACGATTCCCCCTGCCTTTTTGATGACGCCCGCCCAGGTGCTCATCGCGATGTTGTGCGCAGGTCCCTTGGCTACCGTCAGTGGCGGCCAGGTGGCCAGTTATCTGGCTCCGGCCGCGCTTTCCCTGGTGGTCACGCTGGTGGTGTGCGCCTTCGGGGCGTGGTTGCTGCACCGCGTCAACGGGGTGGACGGCGCAACCGGTCTGCTGGCCACCCTCGCGGGCGGGGCCTCCGGGATGGTGCTGATCGCCCGGGATGTGCGCGCGGACGTACAGTTCGTCACCCTGACGCAGTACCTGCGGCTCACGGTGATCGTGTTTACCCTGCCAGGCCTGGTTGCGTGGTTGTCCACCTATTCGGACGCTCCGGGCGCCGACAGCGTTGGCCCGGGCAGTGCGGGGGAGGCTGCCGGTGCCGCGGACCCAAGCCTATGGGACGGGGTGGTGGCCGCCGCGGGGAGCTTCTGGCGTACCCCCTGGCAGGGAGTGCTGGGAGCCCTGGCGGTCGGCCTGATCGTGTGGCTGATCGTGAAGGCCACCGCCCCGCTGTTCAAGATCCCCAGCCCCTACCTGATTGTCTCCATGGCCGTGGTCGTGGCCGCGATCGCCGCGGGTGTGCCCCAGGAGTTCGTGCTCCCCGAGGGGCTGGTCGTGAACCTGGCTTATGCGATCATCGGCATCCAGGCTGGCGGCACCCTCACCAAGGGCGCGTTGCGGCAGTTCAGCGCGGCACTACCGATGTTGCTGGGCGTGCTGCTGCTCATGGTGGCAAGCTCGTTGGCCACCGGCTGGTTCATCGCGTGGACCAGCGATTTCGATATTTTGGACGCCTACCTGGCCACCGTCCCGGGCGGAGTTTACGCCGTACTGGCCTTCGCCCACGATTCGGGCTCCGATCCGCTGGTGACGGTGGTGCAGGTCCTGCGCGTCCTGGTAATGCTCATCGCAGGGGCGTTTGCCCCCACGGTGATCGACTGGCTTAGGAGGACAAGCCCCACGCGTCGGACAGGATCTCCATCCCGCGACGCTGCTGATCGCCCGACGGCGCGTTAAGGGAAATCATCAGCTCGTCGGCCTGGGCATGCTGGGTGAACCACTCGAGGTACTCCCGCACCTGCTCGCCCGTGCCGACCGCGGTGTAACGCAGCATGTCGAGGATCTGCTGGCCGCCAGGGGACTGGATCACCAGATCCAGCTCCTCATCGGTAAAAGTCCGCCCGCCACGGGAAGCCATCTCCCGGACGCGCTTGCGGCCGACCTGCTTGTGCTGCTCGAGCGCGTCCTCTTCGGTATCGGCGGCGGTGACGTTCACCGCGGCGATCACATAGGGCTCCGGGTGCTCTGGGGAGGGTTGGTAGTTCTCCCGGTACACGCTGACCGCCTGCTCGAGCGCGGCCGGCGCGAAGTGGGAGGCGAAGGAGTAGGGCAAGCCCAGCTTCGCGGCGAGCTGCGCGCCGAAGAGGGAGGATCCGAGGATATAGAGCGGCACATTCGTCCCCGCGCCGGGGACCGCCCGCACCCCAGGAACGACGGAGCGGTCCGTGAGGTAACCGTTGAGTTCGGCGACATCGCTGGGGAAGTTCTCCGCATTGCGCGGGTCGCGGCGCAGGGCACGGAGGGTGTTCTGGTCGGTGCCAGGTGCCCGGCCAAGGCCCAGGTCAATGCGACCCGGGTGCAGCTCCGCGAGAGTGCCGAACTGTTCGGCGACCACGAGAGGGGAGTGGTTCGGCAGCATGACGCCGCCCGCGCCCAGGTTGATGGAGTTGGTGTTCGCCGCGACGTGGGCGATGAGCACCGCCGGCGCGGAGCTGGCGATGGAGCGCATGTTGTGGTGCTCGGCGTACCAGATGCGCTTGAAGCCGAGCTGCTCGGCGCGCTGGGCGAAGCTCACGGAGCGCTCGAAGGAGGCGCCGGGGCGTTCGCCGTCGAAGATCAGCGCGAAGTCGATCAGGGACAGTGGGGTGTGATTCGAGTTAGTCATCACCACCGTCTTACCACCGAGCAGCAAGTGACGGGGTGGCCGCCGAGGTTGAGCCCGTCAGCTGGGCTGGGCGTGCGAGTATTTATCGCTCGAGCTTAGGGCTCGGGGTCGGTTCGTGCGCCCGGGCAAGCATAGGAAAAGGGGCCTGCCGGGAATGTCCCGACAGACCCCTTTAAGAAGCCCCAGCGCAGGTTTAGCCGAAGCGGCCCGAGATGTAGTTCTGGGTCTCTTCCTTATCCGGCTTGCTGAACAGCTGCTTGGTGTCGTTGAACTCGATCAGCCTGCCCGGCTTGCCGGCACCCGCGATGTTGAAGAACGCGGTCTTGTCGGACACACGCGCGGCCTGCTGCATGTTGTGGGTCACGATGACGACGGTGAAGCGGTCCTTTAGCGTGTTGATCAGGTCCTCGATAGCCAAGGTGGAGATCGGGTCGAGCGCGGAGCACGGCTCGTCCATGAGCAGGACCTCTGGCTCCACGGCGATGGCACGCGCGATGCACAGGCGCTGCTGCTGACCGCCGGAGAGGCCAGAGCCCGGCTTGTCCAGGCGGTCCTTGACCTCCTCCCAGAGGTTCGCGCCACGCAGTGCCTTCTCGGTCAGCTCGTCGGCCTCGGACTTGGAGAGCTTCTTGTTGTTCAGGCGAACGCCGGCCAGCACGTTGTCCTGGATGGACATCGTGGGGAAGGGGTTGGCCTTCTGGAAGACCATGCCCACCTCGCGGCGGACGTTGACCGGGTCGACGCCAGCGCCGTAGATGTCCTTGCCATCCATCTTCACACTGCCCTCGACGCGGGCACCCGGGATGACCTCGTGCATGCGGTTCAGGGTGCGCAGCACGGTGGACTTACCACAGCCGGACGGGCCGATGAAGGCGGTGACGGACTTCGGCTCGATGGTCATGGTCACCCCCTCGACCGCGCGGAAATCGCCGTAGAAGATGTTCAGATCCTCGATGTCGATTTGCTTAGACATTTTTCCTCCAGTGTTTTGTGTGCGCACCGCTTCGGGTGGGCGGGGAGCCGGTTTCTTTGGGACGTCGCCGGCTCGGCGTGGGTGATTAAGTTCTTCTTTTTGGGGTGTTGCTCCCGGGGTCGGGCCCGGGAGCGGTATTTCCCCGTGGCCTTAGCGGCCTGACTTCGGGGCGAGCACCTTCGACAGGATGCGGGCGCCGAGGTTGAGGAGCATCACGATGACAATGAGCACGAGGGCTGCGGCCCAGGCGCGGTCGGTGGACGCGATGGCTGCGGTACCAGGTGCGGTCGGGCGGGTGACGGAGTCGTAGATGAAGGTCGGCAGGGTGGACATCCAGCCGGAGAAGACGTTCCAGTTCACGTTCGCGGCGAAGCCCGCGGTGACCATGATCGGGGCGGTCTCACCGATGACACGCGCGATGGCGATGGTGATGCCGGACAGGATGCCGGAGATCGCGGTCGGCAGGACGATCTTCATGATGGTCTTCCACTTCGGCACACCCAGGGCGTAGGAGGCCTCGCGCAGGTCGTGCGGCACCAGTCGCAGGATCTCCTCCGTGTTGCGCACCACGACCGGGATCATGAGCACGGAGAGGGCCACGGCGGCGGAAATACCGGACTTGGCGGCCGTCAGGTTCTCAGGGGCGACCAGCTCGATCACCGTGGAGAACAGGGAGTACGCGAACAGACCAGCGACGATGGACGGGATGCCCGTCATGACGTCCACGAAGAAGGTGATGGCACGGCCGAGAGCGCCGGACTTCTTGTCATTGGCGTACTCCACCAGGTAGATCGCGCAGAGCACGCCGATTGGGATGGAGATGATTGCCGCGGCGAGGGTGATCAGCAGGGTACCGACGATCGCGTGGTGGAAACCACCCATGAGCTCGGACTCGCCGGCCGCGAACTCCTTATCGTAGATGCCCTTCATGCCCTCCATGGAGCGGTTCAGCAGGGAGCTGTTTTCGATCAGCACCGGGCCACCCTTTTCGATGGCCATCCACAGCAGGGAGACCAGCGGCACCAGCGCGAGGGCGAAGGCGGAAGAGACGAGCACGGTGGCCACGCGGTCCACGGCCTTGCGCTTGCCCTCGACGGCGGCGGACCAGGCGAAGGTCACCACCAGGTTGAACAGTCCGGCCAGGAAGGCGGCCAGGGCGATGGAGAAACCATCCGAGACGAGGGCCGTCACGACGATCGCGGCAATGACGGACCCAGCGACGATGGCGTAGGGAGCCCACTTCGGCAGGTGGTTGACGACCAGGCGTGAGGCGCTGCTGTTGCCCTTCGCGGGGGCCGGTGCGCCCTCACGTGGGGTGTCAGCGGTTGCGGTGTTCTTCTTGTCAGCCATGAGATCAGTGCCCCTTGACGGTCGTGCGTGCGACGATCCAGCGTGCAGTCATGTTCACGACCAGGGTGATGGTGAACAGGACCAGGCCGATCGAGATGAGTTCGGACATGCGCAGGCCCGCTGCCTCTGGGAAGTTCTGCGCGATCTCTGCTGCGATGGTTTGGTTACCGGACAGCAGCAGGGAGACGATGAGGCCACCGGAGGAGAGCACCATGGCCACCGCCATGGTCTCACCGAGCGCGCGGCCGAGACCCAGCATCACGGCGGAGACGATGCCGGAGATACCGAAAGGCAGCACGGCCATGCGGATCATTTCCCAGCGGGTCGCGCCGAGAGCCAGGGCCGCTTCCTCCTGCAGGCGCGGGGTCTGCAGGAAGACCTCGCGGACCAGAGAGGTGATGATCGGCAGAATCATGATGGACAGCACCAGGCTGGCAGTGAGCAGGGTGCGGCCGGTCTGGGAGACAGCGCCGTCGTCATCCGCGGAGAAAATCGGGATCCACCCGAGGTACTTCGCGAACCACTCGTAGAGCGGGACGAAGCTACTGGACAGTGCCAGACCCCAGAGGCCATAGACGACGGACGGGATGGCAGCCAGCAGGTCGATCGTGTATCCCAGCACCGGGGCCAGCTTGCGGGGTGCCATGTGCGTCGTGAACAGGGCGATGCCGATGGCAAACGGAGTGGCCACGATCAGGGAGATGATCGCGGAGATCAACGTGCCGATGATCAGCGGGAATACGTAGGGGAGGAAGCCACGGCCACCGGTGATGGTCGACGGGTCGTCGAAGGACGCCTTGATGGTGTCCGTGGACTGCAGGAAGAGGAAGAACGCGACACCGGCGAGGATGGCGAGGATCAGGACGCCGGCGGCGAGGGCGAGGAAAGAAAAGATTCTGTCCCCGGGCCTCACGACGGTTCCCTTCTTTGCCTGCTTCGTGGGCGCAGCGGTGGCTGTGTCAGCTGACAAGAGAGCTCCTGTGCGGGGTGGGTGAGGGGTGGTATGGGGTGCAAATCAAAATGGTTAATTCGCACGTGAAGCTGGGTTGGTCGTTCGAGAGATTTTTTCGAAAGACCAACCCAGCCTCGTGTTTAGGATGCGAGCGTCAGGGACGCAGCGCTGTTACTTCTTGACCTCGATCTGGTCGAGGACCTTGGTGATCTTGCCGCGCAGCTCGTCGGAGATCGGGGCGGAGCCGGCGTTGTCCGCTGCGGACTGCTGGCCCTCCTCGCTGATAACGAAGTTCTCCCAGGCCTTGACCAGGTCGACCTTCTCCTGGCTGTCGTAGCTGGAGCAGACGATGTGGTAGGAGACCAGGACGATCGGGTAAGCGCCCTCGGCGTCGATGTCGCGCTTCAGCTCGACGGCGATGTCGCCCTCGTGGCGGTTCTCGGCAACCGGGGACTCGTCGACGACCTTGGCGGCAGCCTCTGGGGTGTACTCGACGAAGTCCTCGCCGACCTTGATGGCGGCCTTGCCCATGTCGTCGGAGATGGCGGAGGCGTCGGCGTAACCGATCGCGCCCTCGGTGTCTGCGACGAGGGAGACCACACCGTCGGTGCCCTGTGCGGCCTCGCCGCCGTACTCAGCCGGGAACTCCTCGGCAGCCTCGTGCGGCCACTCGGCCTCAGCGGCCTTGTTGAGGTAGTCGGTGAAGTTCTTGGTGGTGCCGGACTCGTCAGAGCGGTGAACGGCGGTGATCTTGGTGTCCGGGAGGTCTGCCTCCGGGTTCAGCTTGGCGATCTCCGGGTCATCCCACTTGGTGATCTTGCCAGCGAAGATCTTCGCCGCGGTGGCAGCGTCGAGGTTCAGCTTGTCCACGCCCTTGAGGTTGAAGGCGATGGCGATGGGGGAGACGTAGACCGGGAACTCGAATGCGCCGTTCTCGCCACAGACCTTCTTGGACTGCGAGATCTCGTCTTCATCCATGAAGGCATCGGAGCCAGCGAAGTCGGCCTTACCTGCCAGGAACTGCTTGCGGCCGGCACCAGAGCCATCCGGGGAGTAGTTGATGTTCGCACCGGAGTTCTGAGCAGAGAAGTCGGTGGTCCACGCCTGGATGGCGGCCTTCTGGGAGGATGCGCCGATGCCAACGAGGCTGCCGGAGACCTGCTGGCCGTCGTTGCCGGAGCCAGCCTCCTGGTCGCCGGTGGCGGAGTTACCGCCGCAGGCGGTCAGGGTGAGAGCGGCTGCAGTCAGGACTGCAGCTGGAGCGAGGCGGTTGAGCTTCACTTAAGGGGCCTTTCTTCTTTCAACTACGTGCGGGGTTTCCCCGATACGAATGAAAAGATAAAAGGCGTGGGTGACGACTGCTTCCCTTTCAGGTGAACCTTAGGTGAAGTTTTGGTTCTTCCAGCTCAGGGGCCGTTTTTGGAGACTTTTTTGTTGTGAAGACGCCTCTGGCCCGGGTTTGTTACCAAACCCGGGCCAGAAAATACTCGCGGTGTCGCGTGCTGCCGCGCCAGGGGAGCGGCTTAGCTCTGCTCGCCCTCCGCCGGGGTGTCGGTCAGTGGCTTGCGACCACTCTGGGTGTCGTACATGCTCGCGAGCGTCGGCTCGAAGCTGCCGGTCAGCAGGTACTCCACGCGGTGGGAGACGTTGACCGCCTGGTCGCCGAAGCGCTCGAAGTAGCGGGAGATCAGGGTGACATCCGCGATCTGGCTCGGGGAGATCTCGCTGCGCGCCAGCTCGCCGATGATGGTGAACACCCGCAGGTGCAGCGTGTCCATTTCCTCGTCGATAGCGGCGATCATCGGGACGGCGGAGGTTCCCGGCTCGGTGAGCAGCTGGACGAGGGCACGCCCGATGCGCACGGCAGTGGTGCCCATGTGCGTGAACACGTCGCGGAACTGATCCGGGAGGGCGTTCTCCGGGTAACGGATGCGCACCAGGGAGCCGATGTGGCGGGCGAGGTCGCCCATACGCTCGATGGCCACGGACATCTTGAGCGCGGAAATAACCACGCGCAGGTCGGCGGCGACTGGGGCCTGCAGGGCGAGGACTTCTGCGGAGCGCTGGTCCAGGTCGGCCTGCATGCCGTCGATGGAATCATCATCGCTGATGACCTGCTGTGCCAGCTCCAGGTCATTATTCAGCAGCGCCTCCACGGACTTTTCCATGGCGGAGGTGGCCTTCTCGGCCATTTCGACGAGGCTGTCTGCGATAGATTCGAGTTCGTTGCGGAAGACTTCGCGCACTCGAGGTCCTTTCTGTACAAATCCAGTGTGGGCGAGACCCACGGCAATCAAAGACGAGGCTTGCAGCCGGAGGTGAACTCGGAGTTTCAGTGGTGTGAATTCCACACGAAACCTTGCGCTCAGCCCCACCCGCGCCGTGGTCAGCCGCCTGCTTGCAGTTTAGAGTGGGGGCGTGGATGTGTTGCTCATTTCGCTTATCGCTGGTGCGGTCGGCGTTGTTTTAGGTGTTGTGCTCAGTCTCGTTATTCGGGCAGTGGGGCGTCGCCGCCAGGTCGTCGAAGAGGACCCGGACGACGGGCTGCCAGCGGGGATGGACGAGGTCCTAGCTGCACTTCCCAGCGCCGCCGTCGTCATTGACTCGGACGGGGAGGTGATCAAGGCCTCCACCGCGGCCTACGCCCTGGGGTTGGTCGACGGTCCAGCTTTTGGTTCACCGCAGTTGCAGGAGACGGTGGCCCGGGTGGCGGATCGTCGTATTTACGAGGACGTCAACTTCGTCATTAAACACGACGCGAACGAATACTCCCGCCGCTTCCTGCACGCGGGCGTCGCCCCACTGGGTAAGGGCTATGTGCTGGTGTTGTGCGATGACGAGACGGAGTTCCACCGCGTCGAGGCTGTGCGCCGCGACTTTGTGGCCAACGTGTCCCACGAGCTGAAGACCCCCATCGGTGCGATCTCCCTGCTGGCCGAGGCCGTGACGGACTACTCTGATGACCCGGAGGCGGTGCACCGCTTCGGGGGCAAGATCCAGAAGGAATCCACCCGGCTGGTCCACCTGGTGCAGGAGATCATCGACCTCTCCCAGGTCCAGGACAACGAGGGGCTCGAGTCCTCTGCTGTCATTGAGGTGGCCGAGGTGGTGGAGGAGGCGATCGACCGGGCACGGACGAACGCGGAATCCAAGAACATCACGATCAACGTCGCGCTAAGCCCCGACCTGCGGGTAGAGGGCTCCTTCGATCTGCTGGCTAAGGCAGTGCGCAACCTGGTGGATAACGCAGTCAATTACTCCAGTGCCGACACCGAGGTCGGCATCAGTACTGAGCGACGAGGCAATTCCGTGGCGGTGATCGTGACGGACCACGGCATCGGGATGAGCTCGAAGGAGACGGACCGCATCTTTGAGCGTTTTTACCGGGTGGATAAGGCGCGGTCCCGCAACACTGGCGGCACCGGCCTGGGGCTGTCGATCGTGAAGCACATCATCGCCACGCATGGCGGCAAGATCAAGGTCTGGAGCCGGCAGGGTGAGGGTTCGACGTTTACGGTTCTCCTGCCGCTCGCACACGTCGACCGGCAGTACGACAACGCAGCGTCCAGCGAAGTAGTGGCTGGCGGCTAGGCCGTCGGTACGTGAGAGAGGAATAAGGAAGATGACGAAGATTCTGTTGGTTGAGGACGAGGAGTCCCTGTCCGATCCGCTGTCCTACCTGCTGGAGCGGGAGGGGTATGACGTCTCGATCGCGGAGGACGGCCTGAAGGCTGTCGAGATGTTTGAGCTGCACGGCGCGGACATCATCCTGCTGGACCTCATGCTGCCAGGCTTGCCGGGGACGGAGGTATGCCGGGCGATCCGGGCGAAGTCCATGGTTCCGATCATCATGCTGACGGCGAAGGATACGGAGATCGATAAGGTCGTCGGCCTGGAGCTGGGGGCGGACGATTACGTGACGAAGCCGTATTCCTCCCGTGAGCTGCTGGCCCGTATCCGGGCGGTACTGCGCCGTGGTCAGGCCCAGGGATCGGAGGGTGGCAGCACTGTGCTGGAGGCCGGGGGAGTGCGCGTGGACGTGGACCGTTACGTGGTCACGGTACGTGGGGAGGATATGCAGCTGCCGCTGAAGGAGTTTGAGCTGCTGGAGATGCTGGTGCGCAACGCCGGGCGCGTGATGACCCGTGACCAGCTGATCGACCGTGTGTGGGGCTCGGACTACGTGGGTGATACGAAGACGCTCGACGTCCACGTCAAGCGGCTGCGCACGAAGATTGAGGAGAATCCTTCGAAGCCGGAGCTGCTGGTGACCCTGCGCGGGCTGGGCTATAAGTTCAACGCCTAGACATAAAGAAATCCCCCGGCAGGGGAATGAACTAGCCCCCGAAAGTTGGACTGGTTTAATTCTAGGCGGTGAGGGCTTCAAGGGTCTGATTCCGATATTGCATCGGGGTCAGGCCCTTGAGTCGTTGTTGGACGCGTTCGGTGTTGTACCACCCGATGTACTCGTCGATCGCTTGGTTGAACTCTGCGACCGTGTCGAAGACCTCACCGTGGTACATCTCTGTCTTCAAGTGCCCGAAGAAGTTCTCCATGACCGCGTTGTCGTAACAGTTGGCTTTACGCGACATCGACTGCACACCACCGTTGTCGCCGATCAGATTGCGCCACGAGGAATGCTGGTACTGGAAACCTTGATCGGTGTGCATCATCCACCCGGGTTCAGGTGCACACGCTGTGATTGCCTTGGACAAAGAATCGGTGGTCAACGCTGTCGACGGCGATGTAGCCACAGTGTGGGCAACGATCGAGCGATCGAACAAGTCCATCACCGGTGACAAATACACCTTGCGGCCTTGGACCCTGAACTCGGTGACGTCGCTGACAAAGACGGTATTCGGCCTATCTGGGGTGAACCTGCGGTCAAGCGTGTTGTCAGCGATGTGGCTGATCGTCCCAGTGTAGGAAACATATGGCCTGCGCTGGCGGATCTTGGCTCGAAGCCCCATCTCGCACATGAGTTTGTACACGAGCTTGTGGTTGACCACCCAGCCTTGGTTCCGCAGGTCAAGTAGGACCCGCCTATAGCCGTAGCGATGCTTGTTCCGTTCGAAGCACTCCCGGATCGCGGCTTTGAGCGCTGCGTGCTTATCCGGCTTGTTGAGGCGTTTCTGGTGGTAGAAGAACGTCGACCTCGGCATGCCTGCCGCATCCAAAAGGTATTGCAGACGATGCTGTGACTTGAGGATGACAATCGCCTGGACTTTCAGGCGTGTCCCTGGTTCCTCAAGTCCCGCAATTTTTTTAAGTAAGCGTTTTCCGCTTCCAACCGCGCGATCTGACGGCGAAGCTTGTCTTCTTCTGTAAGCTGCTTCGGTGCAGCCGAGCCTTTGGGCCTGCCCTTCGGTTTCGGTGTCAACGCGTCATCGCCGCCTGTGCGCCATTTCCGGAACCAATCTTTGACGAGCTGGTCTGACGACAGGCCAAACTCGCGGGCAAGATCCATTCTTGTCTCGCCGGCAAGGTAGCGTTGGACAACTTCCTTTTTGATCTCGAACGAGTACTGCTGCTTAGTCGGTTTCTCCACAAGACATAGCCTGCCATGCAGCTGAAACCGACGATAGAGTTTGCGCGTCACATCTCTCGAAACTCCAACCACCTTCGCAGCAGCATGGCTCCCCATGCCCTGCTCGAAACACTCCACTAACTGTTCACGCTGATGCTCGCTCAGCGAACTTCGTGCTCTCAATGGAAACTGCTCCCCACTAGTCGGTAACTGATTTCTCAGTCCAACTAATGGGGAGCAGTTCAGGAACTGAACTGCTCCTCACTAGTTGGTAACTGATTTTTCAGTCCAACTAATGGGGAGCAGTTCAATCATTGCCGTTATACTCCAGACAATCCAGGTCTGGCAGGGATGGAAGAAATAACCCCTGGGAGGGGCTACCTCCAACACTACCGAACAAAAGATAGGAGCAGATCATGAATCTGCGCACCATCAGCGCACTCGCGGGATTTGTCACTGCCATCATCTACGCGAGGAGTGAAAAACCCTCCAAGGTGCTTATTGCCGCCATTTGCGGGGCATCTGCATGGAACCTCGTCGACTCGCTTAACTCTGGTGACGACAAGTGAGGCCACTAATCACGAACCCAGAAACAGGGGCGGTGCTCTGGACGATCAGGGAGTGCGCAGCTCACTGTGGGATTACTGAATCCTCGTGGCGCTCGTACGTACGCCGGGGCATGCCCCCTGAGAAAGTCGGTGAAGTTAACAGGATGACGCCGCTATGGGATGCGGAGGAGGTGAAGGCCTGGCAAGTTGGTCGGCCAGGCTCTCCAGTACCGAACGCGCCGACCGCAACGAAGAAGTCCTAGCGAATCTTCTTCCAGTACGCATGCGCCGTCACAGGCGTCCACCCCGCGGCTGCATGGTGATCCCCAGTGCACTCGTAAACCCCACCGTCATAAACAATCACGTCGCCAGCAGCGTAATCCCTACCGTCCGAATAGGCAGACGGAACCAACACATCAGGTGTTACCGAATCGATAGAGTCGTCTGCGTGCTCGGCCACCTCCTTCCGGGGACGTACCGACTCAGTGACATCCCTCCACACCGGCGAGTAAACACCTGGAGCACCCGGAGTCCAATGATTCATATCTACTCCGGATTCCCAGACTTGGCCCTGGTGCATCATGACTGCCCCGCGCGGATACATCAGGGGGTGGGATGTGCCCGGATCAACCCACGCGGCGATGTCTTCGTCAGCGGCACGGGCGCTTTCGATGCTGCTGTAGTTGGGAGCTGGGATTACCCCGTCGTGCTGTAGCTCTTGGATGATCTCCTGCTGCCCGGCGCGTCCGGGTTTTTGTTCGTGGTGAGCTTTGCTACGTCTGCTGGGGTGGGGGTTGGCTTATCCATGGTGCTCCTCCTGGGAGTGCGACAGTCATGTTTTGGGCATAGCAAAACCCCACCCCCTCTTTCGACGCGAGCGCCGGGCTCGTTGTGTGTCTTCTGAAGGGAATGGGGTTTTGCAGAGGCCATGCGGGGATTCGAACCCCGGCTTTACCCGTCCAGGTGGCCGATATGAAGTTATGCAGCAGGGGGGTTAGAGGGCTCCTACTTTTAGCGCGAGGAACTCGTCGGGGTCGTAGCCCCACAAGAGGTCGAAGTTATCGCGGATGATGTCTCTGATTTCCTGGTCGTAGAAATCGGGGAAGCCGCCGATCAGGATATCCATTGCATCGACATAGAGCCCGGCTTCTCCCGATTCGTTAGCCCAGCGAACGTCTCTTTCGTCGAATTCATCATGAACTTGTGTTTCGACGGGGTATTTTTCCCGGAAATATGCGTAGAGCTCGGCAGCGCTTTGGAACTTCTTGTTGATTTTCCTCACCCTCTCGCGGGAAGGCCTCGCGGTGATGCGCCAAGCGTGTCAAGCTCGGCAGGTTGCGATGGCCTCTTCGCTTCCAAGGATACCCAGTCGCCGGGTGTGATTTTTGAAGGATGCTTGGATGAGCGATGCGGGGTTAAGTGACAAAAGGGGACGCGGACATTTTGTTGGACAGTTTCGGGTCACGCTACATGAAGTTTTCGGTAGGCGGTGATACTCACACCGCCTAGACTGGTTTTGATCCGGTGGTTGTTATAGAACTCGATGTATCGCGCGATGGCTTCTTCGAGCTCTTTGGTGGT
>NZ_JASODY010000027.1:0-17982 GCF_030212265.1 Corynebacterium sp. UMB9976 | reverse complement strand
CAGTCAGGGTTTTTGCACCGCCATCTGGTTGTTCCTTTGGTTGTGGTGCCGTTTTTCTTCATGTGCCCAGTACATATGGGGCATCGGGGTCTGTTTGGAGTCATCCAGAAAGACAACCAAGCCGCTGTTACCACATGCAGGAGCCATTCCGGTGGATTGGGCAAGAAACGGGCCTGAATAAGGTTTGGAACCTTATTTAAGCCCGTTTTATGCGGCCTGACCAGCAGATAGGCTGAAAATCAGACACACTTTTTGCTACTTAACCCAGCATTAACGCCAGGTCGCAGCGGGGTTCTTCTTTTTATCTACCGTGCTGATTCAGTCTGTTTTGGCCTGTTGTGGCCTCAAGTGGAGCCAAAATGGAGCCACATTGCAGCGAGAAGCGGCGAGCGGGTTGCTGCGTGAATTACCCGACCCCGCCCATTGTTAAGAGCACTACTGCTGAGACGAGGCCAGGGTGGTTAGCGGAACAGCTTCAACAGCAGATATCCGACACCTGCACTCACCCCGATGCAGCCGCCAACCGAAAGATCCGCCCAGACACCAACACCGAGGCCGATGAGTCCCATCGCAACCCCAACCAGTGGCGCGGCGATGAGGAGGGTTCGAGTATTGGAGCACACTCCCACCAAGCCGGCGGCGGGCGCCACGAGCAGAGCGATCGAAAGGATCGTCCCGACGGCAGGGATGAGCGCCACCAGGGTGGCCACAATAAGCGCACTGATGATCCCTTGCGCAAACCTTCGATTGTGAGACACCCCGAATGCTTCAGGGTCGAAGGCGAAGAACACCAGCTTCCGCCAGCCACCCCACAGGATGAACAGAGTGACTGCGAGCAGCCCGAGGGAAATTCCGATGTCCACCCAATCAACGTTGAGCACGCTACCAACCAGGAAGCTCTCGACCTTGACGGGCAGTGGTGCGAAAAACTTGTTGAGGAAATACCCCAGCGCGAATCCGGACGTCAGCACGATGCCGGCAGCGGCAGAGGGCGTTCCAAATTTCGAGAGTCCGAACAGGGCTCCGATGGGGATGCACATGAGTAATGCGCCGAGGAAAAGCAACGCCGAGATCCCCGCGAAGTTCAGACCGAGGGCAGCAGCCACGACCACTCCGAGGACTGCCCCGGGGAAGGTGGCGTGGGTGATGGCTTCGGCGAAGAAGACCTGCCTATTGAGCACAGCGAACACACCCACCAGCCCGGCGAGCATTCCGACGGCGATGACCTCGATGACGGGGAGCAGAAGAATATCAAGCATCGTGGCCCACCCCTACCTTCAGCCACCGCACCCCAAGGGCCAAGAAGTAGAAGCCGACGGCGGTGAGTGCGACCACTGCCTGCGGGGACACCGGCCCCAGTGGGACCAGGGCGAGGCCCACCACCCCACTCATGCAGCCGATGAGCACCGAGATCGGAACCATCGTGCGCACCCTCGTGGCCACTAACCGGGCTGCCGCACCGGGCACGATGAGGTAGCCAACCACCAGGAGTACTCCGACCGCACTGGCTGAAGACACGACGATGGCCGCAACAGCCACGTTGATCGCAATGTCAATGACCCACAAGTTGATTCCGCTGGCGGCCGCCGCGACGCGGTCGAAGGCAACAAAGACTTGCCGCCGCCACGTCACCGCGATCACCACGAGCGCTACAGCGCACACCAGCAGCGCGCTGTTGAGTCGGGAATCCGTGACCTCGAGGAGCCGGCCGAACATCAGAGCCTCCAATTGCCCCGATTGGTCACCCTTCTTCAGGGAAAGCACCACCCCTAGGGAAAAGAAGCTAGTGAGCACCACGGCCACCCCTGGTTCGGATAGCCGCGAGCGGGACACCACCGCCAGGATGACCGCCACCACCAGGGCCAGCGCCGAGGCAGCCGGAATGATCATGTCGATCCCGCCGAACACAGCACCGGCGACGATGCCGGGGAAGATCGAATGCACCATCGCCTCAGCGTTGAACTCGAGGCTGCGTAGATTCACGATCACCCCCACCAGGCCGGAAACCAGTCCCAATGCGAGCAACAGCACCAGCGGGCGAAACATGAAGGGCGATATCCCCAGCGCGAGTGCCAGATCAACCCACATACAGCGGCACCACCTCGGCACTCGGCCCGAAGACCGACTGCTCGGCGACAATGAGCGTGTAGTCACAGGCCCGTTCCGCCAGGACGAGATCGTGGGTTGAGGCGATGATCGCGGTGCCTTCTTCCTTCAGCTCTTCTAACAGGTCCAGCAGCATCTCTCGGTTCTGGGAGTCCAGTCCGTTGAATGGTTCGTCGAGCAGAATGAGTTCGGTGCGCGCAACGACGGCTCGGGCAAGCAGAACCCGCTGCTGTTGCCCACCGGAGAGGCTGCCAAATCGCACGTGCGCACGTTCCGCGAGTCCGACCTTTTCCAGGGCCTGGTAGACGCGCTTCTTCTTCCCACCCAGCGGCTGGAAGGGGCGAAGTTCCCGGAGGACGCCCATCGCGACGACGTCGAAGGCAGTGACGGGAAAGCTACGATCCAGGTCGGCGACCTGGGGCACGTAGGACAGGCGGGTGGCGTTGACGTCCAACTTCCCACCGACAAGGCGTACCGCCCCCAGAATGCCGCGCAGCACGGTGGTCTTCCCGGAGCCGTTCGCCCCGATCAGCGCGAGCCCCTGACCAGCGTGGAGCCGGGCGTCGAGGTGCTGGACGACGGGCGGGCCACCGTAACTGAACGCGGCGTCCGAAAGCTCAACGATGGGCTGTCCGGAAGATGGAGTGGGCATTACTTCAGGCTCTCAGGAAGGTCGGCGAGCTTGCCATCCCAGGCCTCCACGAGGGTGGTGACGTTGTGAATGATCGAGGAAATGTAGGTCTCGCCAGCGGAGCCTGCGGGGCCCAGGGAGTCACCGTAGAGGGCATCGTCGCCGACGACCGCCTTCACGCCGGCTGCCTTGGCGATGGCTTCGATGGACTTCGAGTTATTGGAATTCTCCGCGAACAGGGCGGTAGCTCCGGACTTCCGCACGGTCTCAGCTGCCTTGCGAATGTGGTCGGCGGTGGCGTCCTGCTGGTCGCTGAAGTCGGAGAGCGCGGCGCCGATGAAGTCGATACCGTACTCCTTGGAGAGGTAGCCGAATGCATCGTGGCTGGTGAACAGGATCGGGTCCTTCACCGTCGCGAAGGACTCGCGTGTCCACTCGTCCAGGTCGTCGAGCTTATCCTGGTAGCTCTTCACACCCTCGGAGATCGCCTTCTTCATCGCTTCGTCGCCGCGCTCATCGGCAATCTTCTCCAGCGCGTAGCCGATGTTCGCCACCTGGACCTTCGCGTTCTTCGGGGAGGTCCAGACGTGCGGGTCGTAGGTGAACTCCGGCTCCTCGCCTGGTTCCTCCGGTGGGAATGGCCAGGGCGCGACGTCCACCTGCTCGATCCCGCGGTCGATCTTGTAGTCACCGTTGTCGGCGTCCTCGATCTGCTTCGGCTTCTCCTTCACGTCAGAAGCGGTGAGCACGCCGGTGGTGACCAGCATGTTGCCCTTGAATCCGGAGGATTCGATCGCGTTGGAGAGGAAGTGTTCCAAGTCGACGCCGTTGACGAGCAGGAGTTCTGCTTCCGAGGTCGCCTTGAGCTGCTCGTGGGTCATCTCGAGCTCGTGAGCGCTCGCATTGGGCGCCAGCAGGCAGGTGAGATCAACCTCGGAGAGGTCCATCTGCTTGACGTAATCGCAAATCTGGGTGGTAGACGCGACGACCTTGATCTGGTCATCGCTGCCGGACGGCTCGCCTTCACTGCTGCAGGCCACCAGGCTGGCGCCAGCAAGAGCGAGCCCGATGCCTGCGGTTAGCGCACGCGCGAATGGGCGGCGGAGGCGCGCGGCTGGGCTTTCGGCGGAGGGTGTTGAAGCTGGGGACATGGGTATGAGTTCCTTCCCGACGAGGTTTTGGCTCCCTGTCATCAGGCAGCCACAATTAAGCAAGGCAACCCTAAGTCGATCGCAAAGAGTTAGTCAAACCCCCAGTATAATGGCACTGTTTTCCATTAATGCTATCTCCGCTGCTGCGCCCACTCCACCGTTCCGAACCCCAAGCGACGGACTCCGCCCTCGCAGGGGGGTATCGCAGCTTCGCCCCTCCTGCCGCTACATTTGCACGACCATCTTCCCGGTATTGCCGCCGGTGAACAGCTCCAGGAAAGCCCCAGGCATAGCCTCAATGCCATGACGGGTCGTGACGTCGTACCGAACCTCTCCGCTGGCGATCAGTGGCGCCATCCGCTCCCGGAACTCCCCTGCTACGTCGAGGTACTGCCCCAGCACAAAGCCACGCAGGGTGAGACACTTGCCGATCGCCAACGCAAGGTTTCGCGGCGCGGTCGGCGGCTGTGTGTCGTTGTATTGGGCAATCGCACCACACATCGCAACACGGCCGAAGGTATTCATGCGAGCAATGGCTGCCTCCAGGTGATCGCCGCCGACGTTATCGAAGTAGACGTCGATCCCCTCGGGCGCGGCCTGGCGCAGCTGCCCCGCGAGGTCGCCCTCCCGGTAGTTGATGGCCGCGTCGAAGCCGAGCTCCTTGAGTCGGGCAACCTTTTCCTCGCTGCCTGCCGATCCGATCACGCGGGAAGCGCCCAGGTGGCGGGCGAACTGCCCCACCGCAGACCCCACGGCACCGGCCGCACCGGAGACGAAAACCACGTCCCCTTCCTTGATCTCCGCGATGCGGGTCAGCCCCACGTAGGCGGTCAGTCCGGTGAGGCCAAGGATGCCGAGATAGGCCGCCGCTGGGGCGACATTCAGATCGACTGGCTTAGCCTGCCCCTCATCGACGATGGCGATATCCTGCCAGCCCAGCGGATGGGAAACGGTATCGCCGACCTGGAATTTCTCCGACCGGGATTCGCGAACCACACCCACTGCCCCGCCGGTCATCGGCTTGTTGAGATCGAAGGGCGGGATGTACGACTTGACGTCGTTCATCCGGCCGCGCATGTACGGATCGACCGTGTTGACTGTGTTCTCGACGAGGACCTGCCCCTCAACCAAGTCTGGGAGTTCGACCTGCTCGAGGCGGAAGTTCTCCATCGTCGGGGTACCTGTCGGTCGGGAGGCGAGAACCCATTGCTTCGCGGTAACCATGGCACGTTGTCCTCTCTGTTGATTTTCGTGACGCCCACGGTACTCGCCCGAGAGATTTCACCGCTGCCTCTAAAACCATCTCCTTTCGGTATTGCCCCCACACATAAACGAGCGCTAAGGTTAGCCTTAGTAAAGATCACTTAGGGTTGACTAAGTCGCCAGGCCATCTCATGGATGATCAGCGACGAACAGCCCCCACGCTTCCCGAGCAGAACTGAGACCACCTACCCATGAAGCTCCTCCCCATCGCCAGAAAGCCCCGCGCAGCAGCATGCCAGGACAGCCCTTGCGGATCTGGCTCCTGCCTACGCGGCGACCAGGTACCCGCCGACACCTGCGCGCTCCTGCCCGAGTGCTGCCTACAGCGTGTCATCGCTCAGCAACCCGCGCTCGCTACTCGCTTACTCGAACTGGGATTCCGCCCGGGCACGAAAATCCGGGTGGGTGGCACGGTGGCTGGTGGTGCCCGCGTGGTCACCATCGGCAATGCCCACTACGCAGTGGATCATCACACCCTGCGCCAGCTGGACGTCGTCATCACTGCGGCATAAAGGATCGAAAAGAGAATGACGAAGGATCACAGCACCCCGGTGAGCTGCCACGGCGCCCCAGCAATGGCGGTAGCTGCTGCAGGTTCGCCGGTCATCACGCTAGTGGGCGCCCCCAACTCCGGTAAGTCCACCCTCTTCAACGCGCTGACCGGCGCGAAAGTGCAGACCGGAAACTGGCCCGGCACCTCCGTGGAGATCAGCCGGGGCCTCTGGCACATCGGTGACACCCCCATCGACCTGATCGATTTGCCCGGCGCGTACTCCCTGGACCCGCTGAGCCCGGACGAGGCCTTCACCCGTGAGATGTTGGTGGACTGCCCGGCCGATGAACGCCCCGACGTGGTCGTCGTCCTGATCGACGCGACTGCTCCGGCGCGTGGGCTGAACCTGGCTTTTCAGGTTGCTGAGCACCCATACCGTGTGGTGCTGGCGGTGACCAAACAGGATGTCGCCGCTGACCAGGGCATTCACATTGACCTTGAGTCACTGGCTAAAGCGGTGGGGATGCCGGTGGTTGCTGTGAATGGGCGCCGGCGGGAGAATCTCGGCGGCCTGCGGGATGCCGTCACGCGAGCACTAGCGACTGAGCCCGCGGTGGTGCGTCCGGATACCGACCTGGAGCGCCGTTTCGCGGATCTGGATGCGGCGGAGAAAGCTGCGGTGCAGCGTGCGGAGGTAGGGCCGAGCATCAGTGAGCGGATCGACCGGGTGGCTTTGCACCCTGTGCTGGGCCCCGTTCTGTTCCTTGCTGTGATGTGGGCAGTCTTCATGATCACCACAAAGGTGGCCGCACCGCTGCAGGACGGCCTGGAGGGCTTCATTATGGGCCCGGTCTCCGATGCCGCCCGGTCCGGATTGGAAGCCGTCGGCGCGGCTCACTGGTTGGTCACCGGCCTGCTGGTTGATGGGCTGATCGGCGGGGTGGGCATGGTGCTGACCTTCGCCCCGCTGATGGCGCTGATGTTTCTGTGCCTGGCCGTACTGGAGGACTCCGGCTATATGGCTCGTGCCGCGGTGGTGACTGACCGGGTGATGCGGGCGATCGGGCTGCCGGGCAAGGCCTTCATCCCGATCGTGGTGGGTTATGGCTGTAATGTGCCGGCAATCTCCGCCACTCGTGTGCTGGGGGATGTGCGCCACCGGATCTTGACGTGTCTATTGATTCCCTTCACGTCCTGCTCTGCGCGCTTGGTTGTTTTCATGATGCTGGCTCAGGTCTTCTTCCCGGCTCACGCGGGCTCAGCCGTGTTCGCAATGTATGTTCTTTCCATTTTGTTGGTCATTGTGTGCGGTCTTGCGCTACGGCACACGCTGTGGCGGTCAATGCCCTCGGAGGCGCTGGTAATTGACCTTCCGACGTATCAGCTGCCCACCTTCCGCCTTTCTCTATCGGTGATGTGGACCCGGTTGAAGGGATTCCTGCAGACCGCGGGGGGCATCATCGTCGCGACGGTGGTTGTCATTTGGCTGCTGATGTCCATCCCAGTAAGCGGCCAGCCATTCACCGAGGAGGGGCCGACCCCGCAGGATTCCGCATATGGGCTGGTCTCCGAGGCCATGGCCCCCGCGTTCGCCCCAGCCGGATTTGGTTCCTGGTCGCTGACGGGTCCGCTGGTAACGGGCTTCGTGGCCAAAGAGGCGCTGATCTCCACGTGGGCGCAGACCTACGCGGTGGAGGACGTCACCGACGCTGATCCGGAGACGCAGGCGGATTCTCCGCTGGCGCGCAACATCCGTGCGGACTTCGATGAGGCCTCGGGTGGGCACGGGCTGGCTGCGGTCTGGGCCTATATGGTGTTCCTCCTGGCCTATACCCCGTGCGTGGCGACGATCGCTGCCCAACGCCGCGAGATCGGCTGGAAATGGACGCTGCTCGGTTTCGGGCTTCAGCTGGCGGTCGCTTGGTTGCTGGCCGTAGGAACCTTCCAAGTGTTGAAGGTGTTCCTATGACGCCGATGACGCCACAAGCCAAGGTCGCAGAGGCTATCACCCGCGGGGTGACCCGGCCGGTGGACATCGCGCTGGAAACGGATCTGGGGCAGGGCACCGTTGAGGTGATCATGACGCACATGGAACGCAGTGCGCAGCTAGTGCGGGAGCCCATTGGGGGATGCCCGAGCACCGGCTGCGACCGCTGCCCGCAATCCAGGGGCTGTTCGGGGGCGTCGGGGAACCGCGGGCCAGTGTTGCTCAAGCTGAGCTCTCCCCCGCGGCACGACTAGCCGCCGAAGGTCTGCATCGCTCCGCGAAGCATCACAACGCCTGCCCCCAGTGTCGCCATGATCAACGAGAGCTTGTGGGCGCATTCGAGCGAAATGTAGCGGGAAAATTTCGAGCCCGTAGCGATGCCGACCACCAGGGCCACGAGGCATAGCGGCCAGAGCACGATGGGTGCTGTGGCGAAGATCGACTGCTCAGCACCCAGTTCCTTAAACAGCAGCGAGAGAGCCCCGGAAGCGAAGAACAGCGGCTGCAGCGTGGCGGCGAAGGTGCGAGTCGGCCACCGTGAGACCTGGGCGTAGACCGTGATCGCAGGCCCGGCGATACCCGCCAAGGTGTTCATGAAACCGCCGGCCACCCCAGCCGCGACGGCGTAGTGGGGCCCATCAACCCTCGCGCGCTCCGGTAGCCGCGAGGTCACCAGTAGGGCGAGGAGCACCAGGGCACCGACGATCATCTGGAGCGGCCCCAGTGGCGTGTTGTGCACCACCCAAGTGCCAGGCAATGCCCCGAGCGCCATCACGGGTCCGATGAGCCAGAATTTCCGCCAATCGATGTTCTCCCACACGGAGGCGGATTGCATGACGGCGTTGACGGTTGCGACCACGTTGATGACGAGCACTCCCGCCACGGGGCCTGCGACCAGCGCCACAACGGGCGCGCCGAGTAGCCCCAGCCCCATCCCGGAGATCCGCTGCATCATCGCGCCGACGAAGATCGCCGCGAGGATGCACACGAAAGCCACGATGGTCAGTTCCATGTGTAGGCAGTCTACTGCCAGCTAGGACGTCGCCGCCCCAGCACCCGGGGCCTCGGTGCCAGGGGCCCCGGCACCCGGGGCCTCAGCGCCCGACCTCCCTGTATCCGGCGTCTGACTGCCCGGCACGGCGGCCCGCTCCCCTTCGGGGACTCTCGGCGAGTCCTCCCTGTCCCGGCGCACATGCGTCATGACGACCGGCCACCAGAGCACGGCCGCGGCCAGCACCAGCAGCACCATGCCCCACAGCACATAACCCATGGCGAAGGGCCCGGGCCAGCGCACCTGGTGCCACAGCCCCATCGCCGGGGCGATATGGCGGGTGATGAAAGGTACCGCGCACACCCCCACTGCCAGAATCGCCAACAACGTCCCCCACCACCGGGGCACCCATGTGATCACCTGGTCAGCCACGCAGAGCAGCACCGGGATCACCCAGACCCAATGGTGCATCCAGGAAAATGGCGAGACCATCACCAAGGCCACACCGGCAAACCCCAGCTCAGCGGTGCGGTGATCCTGCTTGTGCGCCTGCCACAGCACGGCGATAGTCACGCCGAGGATGAGGACGCAGCCCAGCGCCCAGAAGAGCTTGCTCTCCGTGTGGAAGGTGCGCTCCAGCACCACTCCCAGAGACTGGGCGCCGGGGTTGATCGCCTCACCAACCCGTGAGGAGTCGAGCATCTTCTCGGCCCAGTACATGCCGGCGTCCTTGACGAAGAGAAAACCGATGCTCACCGTCACGAAGAATGCGGCGACCGAGCGGGCGAGCGCCCACCACTGGCGCCGGACGATAAACACCAGCCAGAAGAACGCGGGCACGAGCTTGATTCCCGCCGCGATCCCCGTCGCAATCCCGATATCGCTGCGCCACCGATTGGCCGGGGACCGCAGCACGTCCGCTGCCACCAATGCCATGAGCAGCAGGTTGATCTGGCCGAAGAAGAAGCCCTCCCGGATCGGGACGAGCGCGAAACTCGCGATACCGAGCAGGGTCGCAAATCCCACTGTCGCCCCGCTCACGCGGTAGCCACGCTCGGCAATGATCGCCACGAGAATGATGAGCAACAGCAGGAAGGCACCGAACTGCCACAACACTGCCCCCACCACTGCGGGGACGTGCGAGAACGCGCTAAACAACCACGCCGAGAACGGCGGATAGGTAAAAGGCAGCTTGCCTACCAACCCGCCGGCGTAGACGTCCTGACCCTGCTGCACCAGCGCACCACCGCGGCGGTAGACGATGAAGTCGATGGGAACGCGGAACAGGGAGGCCTTCGAGCTGAGCATCTGCTGGCTGAGCTCGGCACGAGCCACGACGAAAATCGCGGCGATGACGGCGAGGTAGGCCCACGGCTTACCGGGTAAGCGCTTGGACTGGTGTTGCACGGGCTGGGCCGTGGGCTGCGGAGTCATGACAATTCAGGGAAAAGCTTTCGGGGGTCTTTGAGGATAACGTTGCGGCCCGCGGTGCGCAGGCCCTGGAAGCCCTGGACGACCATGCGTCGGCCAATGTCATTAACCGAAGCGACCTCGGAGAGATCGAACACCACCCGGTCGGCGAGTTTTTCTTCTTGAAGAATAGTACGCCACGCGTTCTCCGCAGCCGCAAAATCAATGATTCCTTGGAGTTCGATAGTGGTGGTGCGACCATCCGGCCCGTCCTCGCGGGTGATGATGTCGCGCACCGCCGTATCGCCGCGCTGGCGCAGGCCCATCAGGTGCAGGCTCATGTCTTCCGAGAGACGGTGGAAAGTTTTTACACCGCGCACCGAGTTTCCCGTCTTATCCAATCGCGGCGAGAACGTGGCCAGCCCCATCACTCCGGGCAGCGTGCCCATGATGCCACCGGAGACACCGGACTTCGCGGGGATGCCGACCACGGACATCCACCGGCCCGCGAGGTTGTACATCCCGGCAGAAGACATCACCGCCTGCACCTGTCGGGAGACCAGCGAGGAGACCACGCGCTTGCCCGTCAGCGGCTGGATTCCCCCGCTCGCCAACGTCGCGGCCATCACCGCCAGGTCCCGCACCGTGACCTTGACGGAGCACTGTTGGGTATAGCTCTCCACCGCGTCGTGGGCCATGTCCTCGATGATCCCGTGGCTGCGGAGCATGTGGGCGATGGAAAGGTTGCGGTCCGCGACCTCCAGCTCGGAGTCGCAGACGACGTAGTCGATCTCCAGGTCCCGGCCCGCCAGCTCGCTCAGGAACTGCCGGATCACCTCGGTGCGTTCCTCGACGGTGGAGTCCTCGCCGTTGATGAGCTGGTTGACCGCGATGGCGCCCGCGTTGATCATCGGGTTCATTGGCCGGTTGCTGCCCGGGTCGAGGCTGAGCTCGTTGAAGGCCTCACCCGAGGGCTCCATGCCCACTGTGGCGCGCACCTTCTTCAGCCCCCGCTCCTGGATCGCCGCGGCATAGACGAAGGGCTTGGACGCGGACTGGATCGTGAACTCCAGCTCGTCGTCGCCTTCGTTGAGACCCGCGCTATAGACGGCGCCGTCGGTGGTGGCCAGCGCGACCGCGAACGGCTCCGGGTCGGCGGTCGCCAGCTCCGGGATGTAGTCCGCGACCTCGCCACCGTCGGAGTCCTTCAGGTCCTCCAGGATTTCCTGCAGGTACCCATGCACCATGTGGCGTTTCATAGTCTTGCTCCTTCGCGGGTCAATAATTCGATCTTGCGCTCCAGGCCACCACCGAAACCTGTGAGGGACCCGTCGGCCCCCACCACGCGGTGGCACGGCACGAGAATGCTGATGGGATTGCGGCCCACGGCCTGGCCCACCGGCCGTGCCGCCTTCGGCCGACCAATGCTACGCGCTACCTCCTGATAGCTGCGCGTCTGCCCCACCGGAATGCGCCGCAGTTCCTGCCACACAGCCTGCTGCATCGCGGTACCAGACGGAGCCAGCGGCAGGTCCCGGGCCTCGTCCAGGGCCGCAACGTCGCCGTCGAAGAAGCGGGCCAGAATGCTCGCAGCACTCCCAAGAACCGCATCGGACGCAGCAGGGACCTTCCTGACCTCGGTGAGATCCGGAATCCTGTCAGGCTGATCGAACCAACAACCGATCAGATTCTCCCCATCCGCGATGAGCCATAGCCTGCCCACCGGGGACCCCAGGACAGCGTAACGGCGACCCGCATCGGCCCCACCGGAAGAAAAGCTGGCATCCATAGCATCCGATATTAAGCACCAGCTGGTCATCCGTTAATATTGCCCGCATGAACAATCACCCGAAACACCGGTCTGCTGTGGCGGCGATCCTCGCCACGGCAGCCCTCGTCCTCACCGGGTGCGTAACTAATGAAGAGCTCGGCAACCCCGATGGTTGGGAGGAGATCCTCCCCCCGGCCAAACCGGAGCTGGTCGCCATGGTGCCCCAGAAGTTCCAGGACAAGGGCACCCTGTCGGCAGCCGCGAACGCCCCGTACGCCCCCAATGAGTTCAAGGACTCGCAGGGCAAGATCATCGGATTCGAGATGGATCTGGTCAGGGCAGCTGGTTCGAAGCTGGGCCTCGATGTCGTTCCGCGCCAGATGGACTTCAACCTCATTCTGCCCGCAGTCTCCGCCGGCACCATCGACGTCGGCGCGTCGGCCTTCACCGATACCGAGGAACGCCAGAAGACCTACGATTTCGTGGACTTCTTCAGCGCCGGTATCGCCTGGGCAACCCAGCCAGGCCGGGAAAAGAGCATTGACCCGGACAATGCCTGCGGCTTGACCGTCGCGGTGCAGAAGGGCACCTACTCGGACACGGACGAGGTCGAGGAGAAGAGCCAGGCCTGCGTCGAGGATGGAAAGCCAGCGATCGACAAGCTGGTCTACCCCACCGCCGATGCCGCCGCGACCGCCACGATCCTCAAGCGCGCCGATGCCTATAGCTCGGATTCCTCCGTCATCGCCTACGCGATCCAGCGCTCGGAGGACAAGCTCGTCCAGATCGGCGACGCCTTCGACACCGCCCCATTTGGCTGGGCCTTCCCGAAGGGTTCCGAGCTGGGCCACGCCTTCGCCGCGGCCCTGCAGGACATGATGGACGATGGCACCTATGAGAAGATCCTCGAGCCCTGGGGGCTGGAGGAAGGCGCCCTGGACGAGGTGACCTTCAACCTGAAGCCACTGCCCCAGGCCCGCCAGCGACACAACCAGCTGCCCGCCGCCACCGGCAATCGCAAGCGCCGGGGCACCAACCGCACGATGAACAGGAGGCGCCGTGAGCACCGCTAACAACAGCTCCCGGACAACCGTGATTTCCGACGAGCCACGCCGCCGGCCGTCGTCCAATAAGGCCGTCCCGCTGCGCCACCCCGGCCGCTGGATCACCGCCGCCGTGCTCGTGATCCTGCTGGCGTGGTTCCTCATCAGCGCAGCGGGTAACGAAGCTTATGGCTGGGACACCTACCGGCAGTACATCTTCGACACGCGCATCGCCGTCGCCGCAGGCCACACCCTCCTGCTGACGGTACTGGCCATGATCCTCGGCGTGGTGCTGGGCTCCATCATCGCCGTGCTGCGCATGTCCCCCAACGGCGTGCTGCGCGGCGTGTCCTGGCTGTTCCTGTGGGTCTTCCGCGGCACCCCGGTCTACGTGCAGCTGATGTTCTGGGGCCTGCTGGGCTCGATCTACCAGGTGGTCAACATCGGCATCGCGGAAATCGACATGCAGGACTTCCTGTCCAACATGTTCTGGCTCGCTGTCATCGGCCTGGGTCTCAACGAGGCCGCCTACATGGCCGAGATCGTCCGCGCGGGCATCCAGGCCGTCCCAGAGGGCCAGTCCGAGGCGTCCAAGGCACTCGGCATGACCTGGTGGCAGAACATGCGACGCACCGTGCTGCCCCAGGCGATGCGCATCATTATCCCGCCGACCGGCAACGAGCTGATCAGCATGCTGAAGACGACCTCCCTGGTCATTGTGGTGCCGTACTCCGGCGAGCTCTTCGGCAAGGCGACGGACATTTCCAACAGCATCTTCCAGCCGGTGCCGCTGCTGCTCGTGGCGGCCAGCTGGTACCTGGTGATCACCAGCGTGCTGATGGTGGGCCAGCACTACCTGGAGCGCTACTTCTCGCGCGGGTCCTCCCGCCAGCTGACTTCCCGCCAGCTCGCCGCCTTCACCGATGCGGAAGGCGTGCCGCCGCGCAATATTTCCATCAAGGACGACGACAGCGTTACGGAGAATGATCGATGAACGTCCCCATGATTGCTTTCCGCGATGTGTGGAAGAACTACGGCCGCCTCGACGTGCTCAAGGGCATCGACCTTGAGATCCCTAAGGGGTCGGTGACCTGCCTGATCGGACCCTCGGGATCCGGTAAGTCCACGCTGTTGCGTTGCGTCAACCACCTGGAGAAGGTCACCGCTGGCCGGATCGAGGTCGATGGCGAGCTCATCGGCTACCAGGAAAAAAACGGCACCCTGTACGAGATCTCGGAAGCAGCGGCAGCCAAGCAGCGCCGCGGCATCGGGATGGTCTTCCAACACTTCAACCTCTTCCCCCACCGCACGGTGCTCGAGAACATCATCGAGGCTCCGGTGCTGGTCAACGGCGAGGACAAGGAAACCGCCACCGGTTACGCCATGACCCTGTTGGAGCAGGTCGGGCTGGCCAACAAGCGGGACGCGTACCCGGTGCAGCTCTCCGGTGGTCAGCAGCAGCGCGTGGCCATCGCGCGCGCCCTGGCGATGCGCCCGAAGTTGATGCTCTTCGACGAGCCAACCTCCGCCCTGGACCCGGAGCTCGTCGGCGAGGTGCTGGGCGTCATGCGCTCCCTGGCCGACGACGGGATGACGATGCTGGTCGTCACCCACGAGATGGGCTTCGCCCGCGAGGTCGCCGACGAAGTGGCCTTCATGGACGGCGGCGTCATCGTAGAGAAGGGCCCTGCTGAGGACCTCATCAACAATCCCCAGCACCCCCGCACCCAGGAGTTCCTCTCCAGCCTGCTTTAGGCGCGAGAGGCGTCGCTAGGCACGAGCGCTCACTCGCTTTCGGGGTGTGCTCCCCGCGGGTGAGCGCTCTAGCATTCTTGGGTGACGGGGGTGAGCGCTCCAAACATGGTTTTCTACAGCCTGGCCGCTACGGGGCGACCTCGAGGTGCCACGGCACCCGCGGGGTGCCCGGGTCGTCCTTCACCTCACGCAGCAGCGGCTCGGCGGGCTCATCCTCAATCACGGTGAGCAGGTGTGCGAACTGCATCGCCAGCCCGGAAATCGACCCGCCCTCGTAGTTCGCGACGGCGACGTCCAGGGTGGTTCCGGAGGTCGGGTCGTCCTCCGAGGTCTCCCCGAAGAGCTCCACCCAGGTGGTCTCCAGCTCGGGGTCGGGGGTCAGGCCGGTCTTCACCGCCAGTTCCGCGTCGAGGCGAGGCCCGAAAGAGTCGATGAGGGTGCGGAAATCCTGCTCGATCTCGTCGCGCTGGGCAGCGGTGGACAAGATCCTAAAACTAATCTTTGGCATGCGCCCAAGTATGGCAGCTTTGCTGATTGATTAGCTAGGATCGGCAGGTGTGATTGCTAATTCAGGACGCATCCCGGCCCCGGTTCCCCCGCTGACGACGCTCCCCGACGGGACGATCAAGCAGGTCAATCCTTTCTCCGGCACCGAGGTGTGGACTGTCCCCGGCCGTGGTCACCGCCCCATGGAGCCCTATCAGCTGGCCAAGGAGCCCATCGCTGACCGCGACCGGGCCAGCGACTTCGGCATCGCCCGCAAGCTCGACACTCCCCCGGAAAAGGCCCGCATGGTCCGGGACATCAACGGCGAGGTGCGCATCGACCGCGGCGTCGTCGCCAGCAAGCTGGAGGACAGCGAACCGCTCTTCCGTCGCGTGGCGAACCTCTACGAGATCCTCACCTACGACTACTGGGCGCTGAACTACGGCTACCGCATGAACCCCGCCGCAGCGAAGCACATGACCGACTACCTCAGAGAGGAAGCCGGCTGTGACCACGTCGAGAACATCCTGCGTGTCAAACTCGCCGCGGCAGGCACCCCGAAGGCGGAGATCGACGAGCTGTTCACCGAGGAGCGCCGCTACCAAACGCTCCACGAGATGGGTGCTGCACTCTTCGCCGGCGGCCACGACGTCGTCATCGCGCGCGACCACTACGTCCCCGGGGCGACAACGACGGACCAGCTGGCGTCCTCCGGCGAGATGAGCTGGGAGGACCACCGCCTGTTCATCGAGTTCACCGTCGACGGGATGGACCAGCTCTACCGCGCGAACCGCTACGTCCGCTACGTCGCGGCCTTCCAGAACTGGCTGGAACCCTCCGGTGCCACGATGGAGCACCTGCACAAGCAGCTCGTGGCCATTGACGAGCACGGGCTGCAGAACGACTGGGAGATCTCCCTGGTCCGCAACAACCCGAATATGTACAACGAGTGGGCCGTGGACTATGCCGCCCGCCACAACCTCGTCTTCGCCGAAAACGAGCACGCCATCGCCTTCGCCGGCTTCGGGCACCGCTGGCCGACCCTGGAGGTCTTCTCCAAGTCCGCCACCACCGAGCCGTGGCTGATGACGCCCGAGGAGCGCGCCGGTGTCGCCGACCTGGTGCACGCCTGCCACATCGCCAGTGGCCCCTCGATCCCGTGCAACGAGGAGTGGTTGCACCGGCCGATGGACGTGGATGTGCCGATGCCGTGGCGCATCGTCATTAAGTGGCGTGTCTCCACCCTCGCCGGCTTCGAGGGCGGCACGAAGATCTACATCAACACCATCACCCCGCAGGAGCTTTGCGAGTTGGTGTTGCACCGCCTGGAGGCTGCACAGGCCGCGGGGCGCCTGGCGCCGGGAATCAAGCTCGGCGAGGACATCGAGCACGCCCCCAACAAGCTGAAGTACAACCCGGCGATCCGCTAGCAGCGGGCAGCACCGCTACCTCGCAGGTGCCGCGCCGCAGTCACGCACGGTTGAAGGCTGAACGCTGAAGAAAGGAAGTTTTCGCATGTCTGCATCCGAGTCCACCTCCCCCGCCCAGGCCGCACCAGAGGCGGTCGCGGAGCTGATTAACTCCCTGGGCTCCGGCCCCGGGAGTGATCTGGGGTGGACCCAGGAGTTCTACGAGTGGATGCACGCCCACCCGGAGCTCTCCCTCCAGGAGGAGCACACGGCACACGCGATCGCGGAGAAGCTCGCCCACTTCGACTGCGAGGTCACCACCGGGATCGGCGGCCACGGCATCGTCGCCATCTTCCGCAACGGTGAGGGGCCCACCGCCCTGATGCGCGCCGACTTCGACGCCCTGCCCGTGCGGGAGACCACCGGGTTGCCCTATGCCTCCACCGTGGACGGTGTGATGCACGCCTGCGGGCACGACGTCCACACTTCCTCCCTGCTGGGGCTGTGCGCCGTCATGGACGCCCACCGCGAGGCGTGGTCGGGCACCTTCATCGCCCTGTTCCAGCCCGCCGAGGAGGTCACCCAGGGCGCGAACAACATGATCAAGGACGGGCTTGCCGAGGTGATCCCCCGCCCCGATGTCTGTTTCGGCCAGCACGTGGTCGCGGGCCCGCAGGGAACCGTCTACACCGCTGCCGGCCCCGTGCTCGCGGCGTGCGACACCATCACGGTGACGATCCCCGGCCTGTCCGCGCACGCCTCCTCCCCACACCTGGGCCTGGACCCCAGCTACGTCGCGGCGATGATCGTCGTGCGCCTGCAGGGCATCGTGGGCCGCGAGGTGGACCCGAACGACTTCGCGGTAATCTCCGTGGGCTCCCTGATCGCAGGACACACGAATAACACCATCCCCAGCGAGGCGAAGCTGGTGCTGAACTGCCGCTTCTACAACACCGAGGTGCGCGACCGCACCTACGAGGCCATCGAGCGGGTCATCCGCGGCGAGTGCCTGGCCTCCGGGGTCACCGGCGAGCCGACCATCGAGTACTCCGCCCGCGGCGAGCTGACCGATAACGACGCGGAGCTCTTCCGCACGGTCCGCCCGTACTTCGACGCGGTCTTCGGTGGCCAATCGCAGGACTCAGAGCGGTGGACCGCCTCCGAGGACTTCTCCGAGATCCCCCGCCACTTCGGCTGCCCGTACCTGTTCTGGACGGTCGGTGTTACCCCCACCGCGCAGTGGGACGCCGCTACGCCGGCACCGGGCAACCACGCCAGCGACTTCGCCCCGGCGAAGGGTTCCGTGCACACCGGCATCAAGGCTGCCGCCGCAGCCGTGCTGGGCTACCTGGGGGTCTAGGCCGCCGGGGCTAGACAGCAACCGAAGCCACCGACGCGAAAGGGCCGGGGGGTTAAGTAAAGAAAAGTGTGTCTTTTCCGGGCGTGTTGCGGTTATTTGATCCAGCCTTTTTGGATGCCGAGGTTG
>NZ_JASODY010000026.1:0-18914 GCF_030212265.1 Corynebacterium sp. UMB9976 | reverse complement strand
CAACCTCGGCATCCAAAAAGGCTGGATCAAATAACCGCAACACGCCCGGAAAAGACACACTTTTCTTTACTTAACCCGCGATGCGCGCAACCTGGAGGCAGAATGGAAAAATCTCCCGGCAGGAAAACCTGCCGGGAGATTATCAGTGGTGGGCCATCAGGGATTCGAACCCCGGACCCACTGATTAAGAGTCAGTTGCTCTAACCAACTGAGCTAATGGCCCATCTGCTGCGAGGTGAACACTGCCTTGCATGTGCTCTCCGTGGCAACGAGATGAAACTATATTAGGCTTTTTAAAACTTGGCAAATCGCCTGGTCATGGCGCAGAAACAGCGGTTTTATAACAGTGTTCTAAAACTTCCCACGTTGTACCTCCGGTTTGTCTGCCTGACCGGCTAAGCTAACCGGGTATTAGAAATTGCCAGCGGACCCGCCACCCACCGCGGTGGCAAAACCCGCGTGAACTGCTGCCGAATGTTTCCATTGCCCGCCCACCGTGTGAGCGGACACCACTGGGGAAGGCTGGAAGCCGGCAGCGCCCTACCTGGGAGCCCATGATGTCCTTTCTTTCGCGAATCGGTCAGCGCCAGGCCGGACGTGCATTGAACCCCCGCCGCGCCATCGTCGGCGCCGTCGCAGCAGCCAGCCTTGTCACGCTCGGCGCGTGCACGATTGACACCGACCGTACGAAGGATGACACCCCGGCTACGGAAGAAGCGCAGGAGAAGAAGGTCGGAATCACCGCCTCCGTGAAGGACGGTGCCGAGGGCGTGAACCCCACCGAGACCGTGACGTTGACCTCCGACAAGGCAATGTCCGACGTCAGCCTGACCGATGGTGCGGGCAATGTCATCGAGGGCAAGCTCAACAAAGACAAGACCGAGTGGCGCAGCACGGGCGGGATGGAATACGGCGCGGCCTACACACTCACGGCGACCAACGGCGAGACGGACCTGAATCAGACCTTCACCACGATCCAGCCCAACGTCCTGACCAACGCTTATCTCGCGCCGCTGGATGGGGCCACGGTGGGTGTGGGGCAGTCCATCGCGCTGAAGCTCGACGCCGTCCCCACAGATCGCAAGGCGGTCCAGGATGCGATCAGCATCAAGACCGAGCCGAAGGTGGAAGGAGCGTTTTACTGGATCAGCAACACTGAGGTCCGCTGGCGCCCGGAGAACTACTGGAAGCCGGGAACCACCGTCACCGTGGATGCGAAGCTGCGCGGTGTGGACCTCGGCGACGGCCTGTACTCCGCAGACAACCGAAAGGCGAAGTTCACCATCGGTGATGACATCCGCGCCGTCGTTGACGATGCCGCGAAGACGATGACCGTGACAAAGAACGGTCAGACGCTGAAGACGATGCCGACGTCCAACGGCCGTGATAACACGCAGTGGGCGACCCCGAACGGCGTCTACCAGATCGGCGACCAGTACGAGGCGCTGACGATGGACTCCAATACCTTCGGCTACTCCGAGGCTGAGGGCGGGTACGTCACGGACGTGTCCTATGCGACCCAGATGAGCTACTCCGGGATCTACATCCACGCAGCCCCATGGTCGGTGTGGGCGCAGGGCAGCCAGAACACCTCGCACGGCTGCATCAACCTGTCCATGGAGAACGCGAACTGGGTGTACCAGAACTTCAAGCGCGGGGACATCGTGACCGTGAAGAACTCCACGGGGCCCACGCTGCCGGGCTACGACGGCCTGGGGGACTGGAACATCGACTGGAAGACCTGGAAGGCCGGTAACGCCGGCGACGGCCCGCAGTACTAAAACGGAGGCTTAGGCACGCCACGCCCGGGCCGCAGCGCGGGCGGTGACAGCGGCCTTGCGGGGTGCGGAAACCCGAATCCGGCCCGCCATGATTTCTTCGACGCTAGCCTGATCCAGCAGCTCGGTGAGCTCGGCGAACAGCGCGTGGGCGGCCGCAACTCCTGCCCGCGCGGTGGCCGGTAGCAGGCCGATGGCGCTCTCCGCCAGGGTGAGATCAGCGCGGATGTCCGCGATATAGTCGGCCTTCTGCTGCGCGGTCAGGGTAGTGGGGGCGGGGGTCTCGCGTGGGGTGGAACTGGTGGCGTTGTTCGTGTGAGACGGATCGCCCGGGCTGGCAGGCTGGTCGGTCATCGCCTCGCCCGAGACGTAGTTCCGGCCCAGCTTCTGGGTGTCCTCGGCCATGTCGCGGAGGAAATTCACTTTCTGAAAAGCCCGCCCCAAGGCCAGCGCTCCCTCGTTGGCCTGGCTGCGGCGCTGCGCGGACCACGGGCGCCCGCGACCGGCGGAGTCCGCAGCGAAGATGGCGTTGCACATCAGTCCAATGACCTCGGCGGAACCGTGGACATAGGAGTCGACGCTCGCGGCGTCGTGAACCGCGACGAGGGTGTCCTGGCGCATCGAGGTGAAGAAGTCCCGCAGGTCGGCGTCCTCGAGCCCGCACTCGTTGGCGGTGCGGGCGAAGGCGTGCAGCACCAGGTCCGTGCTGAAGCCGCGGTCGCAGGCCTGGTACACGGCCTGCTCGTAGGCATCGAGGCAGGCGCGGGTGGCCTCGGCGTTCAGTCCGGCACCGGCGGCGACCCCGTCGACGACCTCGTCTGCCACCCGCACCATGGCGTAGAGGTTGCGCACGTGGGTGCGCACCGGTTCGCGCAGCAGGGAGGAGGCCATCGAAAAGCTGGTGGAATATCCCCTAATGACCTCAGCAGCCGCGCGCTGGGATACGGTGGCGTACTTCTCCGCGGGGCTGGGGTGCGGACGGTGGGGGAGCTTCATGATGGATCTGACTCTAGCCCACCGGGTGCAGCCGACCATCGCCCGCATCTTCTGGGCAGCCCCGCGTAGGCTGGTGGTGCTCCAGCGGGGGCGCTCCCTGCGCTCACGCTAAGGAAAGCGAAGCAAGAAAAAGAGAAAGGGATGAGCAGTCATGGCTGCACAGGTTTACAAGGTTGAGGGCATGAGCTGCGGGCACTGCGAGGCCGCGGTGACCGAGGAGCTCTCCGCGCTGGGTGGGCTCAGCGACATCGCTGTGTCCGCTGAGAAGGGCACCGCCACTTTCGATAACGACGGCACCGTCAGTGAGGAGCAGATCATCGCCGCTATCGACGAGGCTGGCTACGACGCGGCGCGCGCCTAAACCTGCTGGCGCTGTTGCCGGTTCCTCCGGTTCCGCGTGACCAGGTAGGCCACCGAGCCGAGAAACGGAAACACCAGGATCGCGAGGAACCACAGCAGGGCGGCTCGGGGCGTGTTCTGATCCTTAAACAACAGGATCAGCGCAGTTGCTAGCAGGGCGACCCAAGCGACCGCCAGCCCTGCCCACAGGAGGTCATATGCCGGCGGAATCGTGTTATCGCCCTCCATGGGGAGGGAGTCCCCAGCGGCGAGAATAAGCTTCATGACCTCTAACTATAATGCCGCGGGGCCCGAATGCAGGGGTTGAATGCTTAGGGGGGCAGGGGGAGGGTTCGCGCTCGTTTGCGGAAGCTCCCGCAGCAACGAAAAGTCCCCGGCAGGTGAATCCTGCCGGGGACTTTCTCTGGGGTGACTGACGGGACTCGAACCCGCGACACCCAGGATCACAACCTGGTGCTCTACCAGCTGAACTACAGTCACCATCACTGCTCTAAGACAGCGAGAACTATATTAGGCCAGAACCAGAAAAGCGCCAAAACGCCAGCGTGGAAGCCTCAGAACCTGCCGACATCCCGCCGCGCAACCGCGCAACAGTGACCGCGTGGAACGCGGCGTCGTCCTTATGAACGAGCACCGAACGATTTCCCTGGCCTAGGCCCAGGGCTCAACCGCAGCCTCAGCGGCTGCGAGGATCTGCCCCTTATCCGGGCCGGGCGCGTCGACCATGATCGCGTGCCGGTAGAACGCGAGCTCCTGGATCGACTCCTGGATATCAGCCAGAGCGCGGTGGGAAAGCCCCTTCTGCGGCTGGCCCGCGTACACCTTGGGGTACCAGCGGCGCGCGAGCTCCTTGATGCTGGAGACGTCGATCATGCGGTAGTGCAGGAACTCGTCCAGCTTCGGCATGTACTTCGCGATGAAGCGGCGATCCGTGCCGATGGAGTTGCCTGCCAGTGGTGCGGCCCGCTCGACCTCCACGTAACGCTGCACGTACTCCAGCACCTGCTGCTCCGCCTCCGCGAGGGAGAGCGTGGACTCGCGGATCTGCTCCGTCAGCCCCGAGCGGGCGTGCATGTTCTGCACGAAGTCATCCATCTCGGCGAGCTCGTCCTCGGTTGCGTGGATGACCAGGTCGATGCCCTCGTCGAGGGGTCGCAGTTCGGCGTCGGTGACGATCACCGCGATCTCCACCAGGACGTGGCGGTCGGGGTCCAGGCCGGTCATCTCGCAGTCTGCCCAGACGATGCGGTCGTTCTTCGCTACCTGATTAGGGGTGGTCTTGGGGGTGGACACTGTGTTCCTTGGGTTCCTTCGTTCTTGCTTTTAGTTCTGCTGCTTCTTCGCCGCTTCCTCCGCCGCGACCTCGGCGGCCATCTTGCGGTAGAGCTTCGCCATGATCGGCGCGCTCACGCGGCGGGGGACGTAGGTGGACAGGAAGTTCATCGCTTTCGACAGCGGGCCAGGGACGACGCGCAGCTTGTTCGCGGCCAGCGCCTCCAGTGTTTCGATGGCGCAGTCCTCGTAGGTGGTCCAGACGAAGTCCGGCACAGCCCGATCCACGCCGGTCTTCTTCTCTTCCTCCTTGACCTCCTCGCGCACGGGGCCCGGCGCCAGCAGCGTGCACTTGATGCCCTTGGGCTTTAGCTCGTAGTGCAGGGCCTCGGTGTAGGTGTTGACCATGGCCTTGGTGCCCACGTAGGTCGCGTTGCCGGGGATAGCCATGTTTCCGGCGGCAGAGCCGACGTTGACGATGCCGCCCTCGCCGCGGGCCAGCATCCGAGGAAGGACGGCGGCGGTGAGCTCGAATACGGCGGTGGCGTTCAGTTCGAATTGGGCGCGTTCCCCGCCGTAGTCGAGGTCGGTGAAGTCGCCGAAGGTGGCGATGCCGGCGGAGTTGATGAGGATGTTGACGTCCAGGTCTTCGACCTCGGAGATGAGCTCCGCGCGGGCGGCGGCGTCGGAAAGATCGACGGAGCGGATGCGAACGTCCCGGCCGGGCAGCTGCTCGGCGATGGCCTCCATGGGGCCGGTGGATCGGGCAACGAGGATGAGGTCGTGCCCGCGGCGCCCCAGCTCGAGGGCCAGGGCTTCGCCGATGCCGGAGGATGCGCCGGTGACGAGGGCGAAAGTGCCAGCCCGGGGGTGGGGGATGCTGTGCTCGGTGGTCAAGAAGGCTCCTCACGTTGGCGGATGGGTGCGCAGACCTATCGCCTGCGCGGGGTTCTCGCTCACCGCAGCAAGCCACGCGAGTGTGTGCGGGCGGCGAGTGTTAAGAACCGTGCTGCGTCAATCCTAGGCGACCGCTGCCAGCGAGGTAGCCGACTCTTCAAAGCACAAAGCGCCCCCGGCAGGATTCGAACCCGCGACACATGGGGTAGAAACCCACTGCTCTAATCCACTGAGCTACGGAGGCATGCAGCAAGCGTTTTCCCGGCCTCCGGGCGCTGCCACGCACCATAGGTTAGTTGATGCCTGGGGAAATGGTAATCACCAGGTCGGGGGGTATTGTGTGAGACATGTCTGCGCCCGTGAAGAACGCCTCTGCCTCCGCCGAACCGGGGAGCGGTGCACAGAAACTAGGCCCGCCGATTCTCGTCTACATTGCCGCCGCGCTCGTGGCTGGCATCGTTGGTGCGGTCATCAGCGTCGAGTTCTTGGGCGAGTCCCTCGCCGCCCTCGGCGTGCCGGATCCGGGCACCGCGACGACCTTCGGCCTGCCCTTCCTGCGTTCCGCCGCCACCCTGATCGGTTGCATGGGCGTGGGCGGGTTCTTGATGAGCGCGTTCGGCGCCCCGCCGCGGGGGGACGGCTACCTGGATTACGACGGCTACGCCGCAGCCCGTACCGGCCAGTGGGGAATGTTCCTGTGGGCCGTGTGCGCTCTGTTCCTGATTCCGTTGTACATGTCCGATGTTTCGGGCTCGCCGCTGAAGGAAACCCTGAAGCCAGATCTGTGGGGTGTGGCGATTCAGCAGGTCTCCACGGCAAAGGCCTTCCTTGCAGTGGCGATCATCGCTGGCCTGACCTGGTTCTTCTCCCTGCTGACCCGCAAGTGGATCTGGCAGCCGGTCTTCCTGGCCTTGGCGCTGTGCTCGATGATCCCCCTTGCCCTGGATGGGCACTCCGCTTCGGGCGGTAACCACGACTTTGGCGTGAATTCCCTGCTGTGGCACGTGATGGCCACCGCCGTGTGGGTTGGTGGTCTGATGGCCCTGGTCGCGCACGCGAAGCGGCGCGGCCCGCACCTGGCGCTGATCACGAAACGCTATAGCTTCGTGGCCTTCTGGGCTTTCGTCGCGGTGGTTCTCTCCGGCCTGGTGAACGCTGCGATCCGCGTGCGCTTCTCCGAGTGGCTGACCACCGACTACGGCCTGGTGATCACCGCCAAGGCGGTGCTCGGCATCGTCCTGCTGGCGTGCGGCTACCTGCACCGCAAGTCGGTCATCCCGAAGCTGGAGGCCGCCGAGGGGGAGGGCGGCAGCTCCACCGCCGAGGCGCGCAAAGCATTTAGCCGCCTGGCGATCGGCGAGGTCCTGGTCATGGCGGGTGCTATCGGCGTGGCCATCTCTCTGTCCCGCATCCCGCCCCCGCTGCCGCAGCAGATCGAGATCACCACGATGGACATTCTGCTGGGCTTCCGCATCACTGAGCCCCCGAACTACCTGCACATGTTCGGCATGTTCCGCCTGGACTTGGTCTACGGCGTGGGCGCGATCATCCTGCAAGTCCTGTACATGTGGGCCTGGTTCACACTGCGCAAGAAGGGCCAGGAATGGCCACTCAACCGTCTGCTGTGGTGGACCGCCGGCAACGTCTTCCTCCTCTACGCCACCAGCTCCGGGCTGGGCATGTACGCGATGGCGATGTTCTCCCCGCACATGCTGCAGCACATGATCCTGGCCATGCTGGTCCCGATCTGCTGGGCGCTCGGCGGCCCGATGACCCTCTTCCTGCGAGCACTTCCCGCCGCCGGCCGCGACGGGGTGCCGGGGCCGCGCGAGTGGCTGGTGGTATTCATCAATAACCCGATTTCCCGTTTCTGGACCCACCCCATCGTCGCGGGCATCCAGTTCGTCGTGGGCTTCTACTGGCTGTACCTGTCCACGCTCTTCGACTGGATGGGCAGCAACCACTCCGGCCACCTCTTCATGATCGGGCACTTCCTGATCTCGGGTTATATCTACTTCTGGGTGATCATTGGTGTGGACGCCGCCCCGCGCCACATCTCCGCGTTCAACAAGATGCTCGTGCTCTTCGGCTCCGTGGTCTTCCACGCCTGGTTCGGCATCGCCCTGATGCAGATGCGCAGTCCGATGAACGCGGACTTCTACCAGCGCCTGGACTTCCCTTTCGCGGTGGACATCCTCCACGACCAGTGGGTGGGTGGCGCGATCGCCTGGGGCCTGGGCGAGCTGCCGCTGCTGATCGTCTCCATCGCCCACGGTGTGCAGTGGTACCGCTCCGAGGATCGGGAGGCGAAGCGCTACGACCGTCACCAGGACCGCACCGGTGGCCAGGATCTGCAGGCCTATAACGCGATGCTGGCCAGCATGGCCGGCGAGGGCGGGGACTTCGGCGAGAAGGAGTACTACACCGCCGACTACGAGACCGAGTCCGTGCAAAGTCAGCTGCACACCGAGAAGCAGCGCCGCCGCAAGCAGGTCCGCCGCCGCAAGGGGCAGAAGTTCACCGACCTGCCGTCCCCGGAGTACGGCGCGAACATCCCGGGCGCTTATGGCCAGGCCCCGCGGTCGCAGCGCCCGGCCCCGGAGCCCGGCGTTAAGTCCGACGACGCCTCCACCGAGGACGCCGACTAGCCCCGTTACCGCTTCTTTCGAGGACGTCACCAGCCCCGCCTGGTGGCGTCCCTTTTCTTTGTTATTCACCGTGGCCTGCATGGCACGGCGGCGGGGATCTCACGGCGGGTACGGGCCGTCAAGAGCCACGGGTGGAGTTCTGTGGAATTCTCACATGCCGGGAACGCTATCCACAGCCTGAGCCTGCGAATCAGGTGTGCTGGCCGGGGCATTCGGTAAACCAATGGCTACGCACCGCAGCAGAATCCGCGGCGTGGTGCTCAAAGAAGGACCTACCGGCGGGGGAGCTAACTGCCGGTGGGGGACAAGCAATTCACGCGAAGAAGGAGTGGTCCACGATGAGCAGCCAGATGGCAACGATTCACCTCACCGGAAACATGGTGAGCAACCCGGAGATGAAACACCGCACCGAGGACGCAGCGATGGCCGTGTTCCGCATGGCGGTCAACCACCGCTACCAGGACCGCAACGGCCAGTGGGTGGACGGCAGCCCCACCTTCGTCACGGTGCAGTGCTGGGGGAAGCTGGCCCAGAATGTGGTGAGTGATGGCTACAAGGGCATGCCGGTCGTGGTGGTCGGTCGGCTCTACCAGTCCACGTGGACGGCGCAGGATAGCGGGGAGAAGCGCTCCGCGTTGCGGATCCGGGCCAGCCATGTCGGCGCGGACATGGGCCTGCGCCGGGTGACGGTCACACGCGAGGAGCCGGTGGGCAATAAGCAGCAGTCCGATCAAGACGGCGCCGATGCGGCCACGTCGCAGGCCGATGACTCGCCGGCGGAAGACGCGGCTTCGGGAAGCAGCAACGAGGAGCGCGAGCTGGTTGGCGCGGCGGCGCCACCGTTCTAAAAGCAACTTGTGCTTGGGGGGCTGCGGAATCGGGGGATCCGCAGGTAGCGGGGGAGACAACGGCCGGGGCGAAAGGGGGCGCCCCGGCCGTTGGTCTTGCAGTAGGAACTGAATCAGAGAGGGCAGCAGCGGAATCTTGAAATCGGTGCCGAACACGTAGACTATGGGGCAGCGATTTATCGAACTTTTTCTTCAACGGAAAGGCTGAAGTAGTTCACCGTGGGCGAATTTATTTACACGATGAAGAACGTGCGCAAGACGCACGGAGACAAGGTCATCCTCGATGACGTCACGATGATGTTTTACCCGGGCGCCAAGATCGGCGTCGTGGGACCCAATGGCGCCGGCAAGTCCTCGATCCTGAAGATCATGGCCGGCCTGGACCAGCCATCTAACGGTGAGGCTTTCCACGACCCGGGCGCGACCGTGGGCATCCTGCAGCAGGAGCCGCCGCTGAACGAGGAGAAGACGGTCCGCGAGAACGTCGAAGAGGGCCTGGGCGACATCTTCGAGAAGAAGCAGCGCTTCGAGCAGATCGCCGAGGAGATGGCGACCAACTACACCGACGAGCTCATGGAAGAGATGGGCAAGCTCCAGGAGGAGCTCGACGCCGCCGACGCCTGGGAGGTTGACTCCAAGATCGAGCAGGCCATGGAGGCCCTGCGCTGCCCGCCGTCCGACGAGCCGGTGACCAACCTCTCCGGTGGTGAACGCCGCCGCGTGGCCCTGGCGAAGCTGCTGCTCTCTGAGCCGGACCTGCTGTTGCTCGACGAGCCGACTAACCACCTGGACGCCGAGTCCGTCCTGTGGCTGGAGAAGCACCTGGCCGACTACAAGGGTGCCGTCCTGGCCGTGACCCACGACCGTTACTTCCTCGACCACGTCGCAGGCTGGATCTGTGAGGTCGACCGCGGCAAGCTCTACCCCTACGAGGGCAACTACTCCACCTACCTGGAGACCAAGGCTAAGCGCCTCGAGGTCGCGGGTAAGAAGGACGCCAAGCTGCAGAAGCGCCTGAAGGAGGAGCTGGCCTGGGTCCGCTCCGGCGCGAAGGCCCGCCAGGCGAAGAACAAGGCCCGCCTCGAGCGCTACGAGGAGATGGCTGCGGAGGCCGAGCAGTACCGCAAGCTGGACTTCGAGGAGATCCAGATCCCGACCCCGCCGCGCCTGGGCAACCAGGTCGTGGAGGTCAACAACCTCACCAAGGGCTTCGGCGACCGCGTACTGATCAAGGATCTCTCCTTCACCCTGCCTCGCAACGGCATCGTCGGCGTTATCGGCCCGAACGGTGTGGGTAAGACGACGCTGTTCAAGACCATCGTTGGTCTGGAGGAGCCGGACTCCGGCGAGGTCAAGGTCGGTTCCACCGTGCAGCTGAGCTACGTGGACCAGAACCGCGAGAACATCGACCCGGAGAAGACCGTGTGGGAGGTCGTCTCCGACGGCCTGGACTACATCGTCGTCGGCCAGAACGAGATGCCATCCCGCGCGTACCTCTCCGCATTCGGCTTCAAGGGTGCGGACCAGCAGAAGCCGTCCAAGGTGCTCTCCGGTGGTGAGCGCAACCGCCTGAACCTCGCGCTGACGCTGAAGCAGGGCGGCAACCTGATCCTGCTGGATGAGCCCACCAACGACCTCGACGTCGAGACCCTCGGCTCCCTGGAGAACGCGCTGCAGAAGTTCCCGGGCTGCGCCGTCGTGATTTCCCACGACCGCTGGTTCCTGGACCGCACCTGTACCCACATCCTCGCCTGGGAGGGCAACGTTGCTGAGGGCCAGTGGTACTGGTTCGAGGGCAACTTCGAGGACTACGAGAAGAACAAGGTCGAGCGCCTCGGCCCGGAGGCGGCACGTCCGTCCCGCGTCACGCACCGCCGCCTGACCCGCTAAGCGCTTAGCCCGCTAAGCAGGGGCTTTGCTGCTCGCGCTGTACTAGCGTGGGCGGTATGACCCCGCTGCGTTCAATCTCCGATACCCCCATCACCGAGCTGCCTGGCTACCAGCGCAACTTCGCTCCCGGCCGGCTGTCGGTGGGGCTCTCCCTGCCCATCGGGCGCCGCGACAGCGAACGCCCCACGGAGGTAGCCAACCCAGCAGGATCGGGGAGTAGTGCAGATCCCGCCGCCGACCTCGCCGAACAGCTACGCCTGATTCGTCTCGCCGAGGACGGCGGCTTTTCTGCTGTCTGGGCACGCGACATCCCCTTGAGCGTGGAGACCTTCGGCGACGACGGGCAGGTCTACGACCCCTGGATGTGCCTGAGCTACATCGCGGCGCAGACCTCGAGGATTGCGCTGGGAACCGCGGCGATCGTCGTCCCCTTCCAGCACCCCCTGTTGATGGCCAAGCGGGCCGCAAGCCTGGACCGCTTGAGTGGCGGGCGCTTCCTCATGGGTATCGCCACCGGTGACCGCCCGGAAGAGTTCCCCGCATTCAACCAGGAGCAGGGCACCAGGGACGAACGCTTCCGCGAACACCTCGCCGTCTACACCAAGGCACTGCGCACCAGCATGCGACCGATCGGCTGGTCCGAGGGCAAGGTCGGCGGGGCCGAGGTGCTCCCCAAACCCACCGCCCACCACGTGCCCGTTTTGGCCACCGGCTCCTGTCAGCAGAGCCTGGAGTGGAAAGCCGAGCACACCGACGGCTGGTTCATGTACCACAAGGGACTCGCCGTCCAGAAGAAGAACATCGAACAGTGGCGCGCAGCCGTCGTCGACGCGTGCGGGGAAGGGACCTTCAAACCTTTCCTGGAGGCGATGTGGATCGACCTGCACGAGGATCCGGACGCCTCCGCCCAGGGCGGAACCTTCGGCTACCGGCTCGGGCGAAATACCCTGGTCTCTCTGCTGAACTCCCAACGAGAGATCGGGATCAACCACGTCAGCATCAACCTGCTGGGCTCCACAAGCCGGGCCGGCGAGCAGATCGAAGAGATCGCCGAGCACGTGCTACCGAAGGTGACCGGATAGCCCCTGGGAACGCAACGAACGTCCTGCGAAGAGCAGAAACCACCGCCCACAGGAAAAAGAAAGGAAGACCATGCCGAAGAAGATCGCGCCCCGCGTCCTGTCCTGGGCATCCATCCTCGATGAGGGGACCGAACAGCAGGCCATCGACCTGGCCACGCTGGACATCGTCACCCCGCACGTCGCACTCATGCCGGACGCACACTTCGGGATGGGGAGTGCGGTCGGCACCGTCATCCCCACCGCAGGGGCGGTCATCCCCGCAGCGGTCGGCGTGGATATCGGCTGCGGCATGATCGCCGCCCGCACGAAGTACACGGAAGCAGACATCGCCGGCCTCGACCTCGTCGCCCTGCGCGATGAACTGGAACGCGCGATTCCGCTCTCGCCGGGCAACTACAACAAGAAGATCCACCTGGACCACACCGCACGCCGGATCGCGGAGCTGGAGGAGCACGCCAAGCGCGATGGGGTGGACCTGTCCCATTCCCCGAAATGGCGCGAGCAGCTCGGCTCCCTGGGCGGCGGCAACCACTTCATTGAGCTGTGCATCGACGAGCAGGGTCGGGTCTGGTGCTTCCTGCACTCCGGCTCCCGCGGAGTGGGGAACAAGATCGCGCAGAAACACATCCGCATCGCCCAGCAGCAATGCGCCGAGGCGGGCATCGAGCTGCCGCACCGCGACCATGCCTACCTGCGGGAGGGCACCCCGGAATTCGATCAATACATCGCCGAGCTGCACTGGGCGCAGTCCTTCGCCCTGGCCAACCGCGAGGAGATGATGGACCGCTTCGTTGACCAACTGGCCCGCGCGATGGGGGAGCAGGGCGCGACGGGGCAGGGCAACGCTGAAAAAGGCGCGGTGGAAGTCGAGCGCATCAACACCCACCACAATTACACCGAACCCGTGACGATCGACGGGAACACGCTGTGGCTGACCCGGAAGGGGGCGATCAACGCGGAAGCTGGCCGCCCGGGCCTTATCCCCGGCAGCATGGGTGCGCGCTCCTACGTCACCCGCGGCAAGGGAAACCCGCAGGCTTTCTGGTCGGCCCCACACGGCGCCGGCCGGGTGCTCTCGCGCCGGGCTGCGAAGAAGCGCTATACCGCCGAGGATCTTGACCAGCGGATGTCCGGCATCGTCTACCGACCGGGCGCGGCGTGGGTGGACGAGATCCCGGACGCCTATAAGCCCATCGATCAGGTCATGGCGGACGCCCGCGACCTGGTCGAGGTCGTCCACGAGCTGCGCCAGGTGCTGAACCTCAAGGGCACATAGCCTTAGGCGTGTGGTTAGGCTGGTGGCCATGAGTGTGCAGCTGCGAATGGTGAACAAGGCCCCGCGCTCCGTGGCGCGTCGAATCGCAAGTGTGGCGGAGCGGGTGCTGAGCATGGACCCCGAGGCGCTCGCTCGGCTGCGCCCATTGCCGGATGGCTTGGACATTTTCTTCTCCACCCCACTTGGTTGCGCTCTCAGCCAGCGCTTGCCCGGGGCGGTGCTGGACGGACAGGACGACGACGCCGACTCGACCGTCGTGCGGGCAGCAGCAGTGAAGGATGCGCTGCAGCAGTGGGCGGGCTCCGCGGGCACCGATGGCGGGCCAGGTGAGTCCGACGCCACCTTCGATCTGGGCACCAGCGTGGACATGATGTGGCTGGGCGCCCTGCCACCCGTCAGCGGTTTCCAGCTGGTGGATTGGGTGCCCGCCGAGGTGCTGCGGGAGGTTTACCGCGAGATGGAGGAGGAGCACGAGCTGCGCGGCGGACCCGCGGGGCTAGCCCCTTCGATGCTGGACCAGGAGCTGGTGGAGGTCACCAGCGAGGCTGGGCAGGGCTCTTCCGGGGAGGCCTCGAATGGAGATCCGGCCGGGGGAGCAACACCCCAGCTGGTGAACATCACCGGCCGGATGGTCGCCACGGCCGGAGCGACGGGCGTCATCAACCCACCGCCAGCCGCGCTGCAGGAGAAGTACCCAGGGCGCCAACTCGACGTGGTGCGGGTGGCCGCCACCGGATCCTGGATCCGGCTGGACGGGGTCTTCGGCACCCTCTATGCGCCGCGACCCGGGGGACTGGCGCGTCTGCCTTAGGCGTCCCAGGAGCGGCCGGAGCGCATGGTCGGCTCGTTGACCAGCATCTGCGCTACACGCTCCATGTGATCCCACATTGCGGCTCGGTGCTCGGCCGGCAGGGTCTCTTCGTCCACGGTCTCCATGGCATTAGCCATGAGCTCCAGCCAGCGGTCGCGAGCCGCCTCGTCGATGTGGAACTGGGCGTGGCGCATCCGCAGGCGGGGGTGGCCGCGCTTCTCGTTGAAGGTCTCCGGCCCGCCCCAGTACTGCGCGAGGAACCAGCGCAGCCGGTCCTCAGCACCCGCCATGTCGTCGGCTGGGTACATCGGGCCCAGGATGTCGTCGTGCTTCACCTGCTTATAAAACTCGGACACGATGGTGCGGAAGGTTTCCTCGCCCCCAACTGCATCATAAAAAGTGCCCATTGCTCCTCAACTTTTCCTCTCTGGGGTGCCTGCCATTCGGGCCACCCATCGGTGCACGCGAACGGGGCCGGAGCCCCCGCCGCGGCTGGTTCTTTCCTCCCGAGACTAGCGTTTTCCCGGCTGTTGTCGCGGGCAGTCTAGTCTCGAGCTGGCTCCGGCACCACGTCTTAAGCCACTACTCGGCGGCGTCGAAGGCCTGGGCGGTCTTGGCGCGAGCCACCCGGTCGCGGCCCTCTCGCAGGGTGCGGCGCAATCCGGCCGGGGTATCCGCAGCCTCGATCAGCTCCGCGACCTGGCGGTCCGTCTCCTCGCTGAGGTCCCAGGCCGGGTAGATGCCGGAGAGGGTTCGCAGCGCCATCTCCGGGCTGAGCTCCTCCCACAGGCGGGCGGCATTGGCCACGTAGCTAGGGCCAAAGGGCTGCAGCAGCTCGCCCTGACCCACCCGGGTCAGCCCCGCCATGCGGTGGCGCAGCGCGAGGTTGGAAAGCTGCGGTCCACGCTGCGTGATCTCCTCCCACACCGCGGCCTTGACCTCGGCGGTTGGGACAGCCGAGCGTGCCTCCAGCGCCAGCATCGCACCGGAGGAGGATGCATCGCGGGTCTCCTCCTCGGCGATTCGCGCGTCCACCTGCTCTTCGGATTCCCCGCTTTCGTCCTGGCTGGCCGCCAGGGCGATGAGGAACTGCCAGCGCAGGTCCTGGTCGATCTCCAGCCCCGGCGCATAGTTCGCCGCGTCTCCGCCGAGCAGCTCCTGCAAGATCTGGGCGGACTCGGCGCTGTGGACGCTGTGTGCAAACGCGCGGGCGAAGGCCAGCTGCGCCTGGCCAGTGGTTTCCTTCATGCCGCGCAGGAAGGCCTCGCGCAGCAGTTCCCAGCCCTGCTCGCGCCACTGCGGGGCAGCGTAGGTGCTCACCGCCACCCGGGACTGCGCGAGAACCTGCTCCAGCACCGCCATCTCGGTTTCCGCGACGGCGCCGCGCGCAACGAGCGCCACGAAGTCGCGGGCGCGCATCTGCGCATTTCGGGTCATGTTCCAGGCCGCGGACCAGATCAGGGAGCGCGGCATCGGGTCAGCGATCGCGGTGATGTTTTCGGTCGCCACCTTGAGGGAATCTGCGTCCAGCTCGATGAAGGCGTAGCTCAGGTCGTCGTCGTTGACGATGACGAGCTCACCTGCCGGGGTGCCGTCCAGTTCTGGGATCGCGGTGGTCGGCCCAGCGACGTCGGCGTCCACGCGGGTGATGCGGCTGAGCTGCTCGTCGTCGTCGGTGCGGTAGATGCCGATGCCGATGCGGTGGGTACGGGTTTCGCCCGCCCCCGGGGCCGCCCCGCTCTGCTCGACGGCGAAGTTCCGGTAGGCGCCATCGAGGACGTCGAAGCTGGCCTTGAGCGTGTTGATGCCGGTGGTCTTCAACCACTGATCCGCCCAGTCCGACAGGTCCCGGCCGCTGGAGCGCTCCAGCGCGGAGAGCAGGTCGTCGAAGGTGGCGTTTTCCCAGGCGTGTGCCGCGAAGTGGGTGCGCACCCCGGCGAAGAAGGCCTCCAGACCCACGTAGGCGGCGAGCTGCTTGAGCACGCTTGCGCCCTTGGCGTAGGTGATGCCGTCGAAGTTGGCGTCCACGGTGACGATATCGGAGGCGTCGGTGAACACCGGGTGGGTGGTGGAGAGCTGGTCCTGAGCATAGGCCCAGGCCTTTTCTTTATTGCCGAAGGTCACCCAGGCGGTGTCGAAGCGGGTGGCATTGGCCTGGCTCATGGCAGCGGACCAGGTGGCGAAGGACTCGTTGAGCCACAGGTCATCCCACCAGGTCATCGTCACCAGGTCGCCGAACCACATGTGCGCCAGCTCGTGGAGGATCGTGTCCGCACGGCGCTCGTACTCATAGTGGCTGGCCGCGGACCGGAAGACGTACTCGTCGCGGATCGTCACCACGCCTGCGTTCTCCATCGCGCCCATGTTGTACTCCGGGCAGAACACCTGGTCGTACTTGTAGAAGGGATAAGCGATGCCGAAGTGCTCGGAGTAGTAATCGAAGCCCTGCTTCGTGACGGTGAACAGCTCCTCGGCGTCCAGGTGCTCAGCCAGGGACTGGCGGCAGTACAGACCCAGCGGAACGGTCTGGGAACCGCTGTTCTGGATCTCGCCGCGGGTGCGCGCTGCCGTCAGAGCATCGTCGGAGGTCTCCGGGTGGGCGGTGATCTCGCCGCGCCACTCGTCGGTGACTTCGTGCCACGGACCAACGCAGAAGGCGATCAGGTAGGTGGACAGCAGGTAGTCCACCTCCGCGCGGTGGAGCACTGTGTCACCCTCGGCTTCGGTGGAGACGACGTTATTGGTGACGACGCGCCACGGCTGCGGGGTACGCACGCTCAGCGAGTAGGTGGCCTTGATATCCGGCTGGTCGAAGCAGGCGAAGACACGCTTCGCGTCGGCGGTCTCGAACTGGGAGTAGAGGTAAATATTGCCGTCCGCAGGGTCCTGGAAGCGGTGCAGACCCTCGCCCGTGACGGAATAATCGCCCAGCGCGTCCACCACCAGCTGGTGCTCGCCCTCAGCAAGATCAGCAAGGACGATGCCCGCGGTGGCGTCGTAGTCGCCGGTACCGATGGCCTGCTCGGTGATGTCCTTCCCATCGAGGTGGACGGAGTTCACCTCGCGCGCCCGGAAATCCACGAAGGTGGAGCCAGCGCCAGAGCGGAAGTAGATCGTGGTGCGGCTCGGGAACTGCTCGCGCTGCATATCCTCGCCGGCAGAAAGGTCCAGCTCCACGGTGTAGTGGACATCGGAGATCAGCTCGGCGCGGGCCTGAGCTTCGGTCTGAGTGAGATTCGTTGAGGTCATGCGCTCCACCCTACGCGCGGGCCCGGACACGGATTTCCGCTCCTTGCACCCGAGGGCGTCGTCGTTAAGAAAACGTGGAGTCCGGCGAGATGTATACAGTGGCGGGAAGAACAGAAGAAGAAAAGGAAAGGAGCCCGCCGTGGCCACCACGAACGAGCTGAACATGTACTTCGACGTCACCTGCCCCTTCGCCTGGGTGACCAGCCGCTGGCTGCTGGAGGTGGAAAAGGTCCGCGACGTGAAGGTGAACTTCATCCCGATGAGCCTGTCCGTCCTCAACGACGGCCGCGACCTCGACCCCGCCTACATGGACCGCATGGAGGCAGCCTGGGCACCGGCGCTGGCCGCTGCTGCGATCTACACCAAGCACCCGGATCAGATCGCCGATTACTACACCCTGATGGGCGAGGCCATCCACAACGAGAACCGCGGCGAGCGGGATTACATCGGTTGCTACGACGACCTGATCGCCGAGGTCGTTGAGAAGCTCGACCTGCCGGAGGGCTTCATCGACCGCATCGGGCTGCGCCCTCACGCCGAGAACGCATTCCTCGACGAATTGAAGGAGACCCACCGGCACGGAATCTCCCTGGTTGGCGACGAGGTCGGCACCCCGATCGTGGACATCGACGGCCGCGGCTTCTTCGGTCCTGTGCTGACCCGCGTGCCGAAGGGGGATCAGGCAGGCGAGCTTTTCGACGCCTCCGTCACCCTGGGCAGCTACCCGCACTTCTTCGAGCTCAAGCGGACCCGCACGGAGGATCCGAGCGCCACGGAGACTGCGGTAGGCTAAAGATCATGCGAATTTATCTTGGTGCCGATCACGCCGGTTTTGACATGAAAAACCTCATCGCAGACCACCTCAAGGCCGCTGGCCACGAGGTGATTGACTGCGGTGCACACACCTACGACGCGAACGACGACTACCCGGCTTTCTGCATCGAGGCAGCCCGCCGGGTCGTTGCCGACGAGGGCTCCCTGGGCATCGTCCTGGGCGGTTCCGGCAACGGCGAGCAGATCGCCGCGAACAAGGTGCCGGGCGCACGCTGCGCGCTGGCCTGGTCCGTGGAGACCGCGAAGCTCGCCCGCGAGCACAACAATGCCCAGCTCATCGGCCTGGGCGGCCGGATGCACTCCGAGGAGGAGGCGCTGGCCATCGTGGACGCCTTCATCGCCCAGGAGTGGAGCGAGGCGGAGCGCCACAAGCGTCGTATCGACATCCTCGCTGAGTACGAGAAGACCGGTGAGGCTCCGGCTCTCCCGGAGGCCTAAACTCCACGGCTCACCCCGGTGGCGCCGGTTGGGTAGTTGACCGCGCCATCGTGTAGGGTGTCTATCCACAGCAAGCTTCGTGCTCACGCCGGGCCGGCATGATGCGAAGATTGCTTTCTGGGAACGTCGTATAGTGGCTAATACCTCAGCCTTCCAAGCTGAAGACGCGGGTTCGATTCCCGTCGTTCCCTCCACTCTGACCAGCGGTTATAGCGGGGGATTCCAGACTGCACACAGCGGTTTGGACTTTCCCCAGGGCTAACGTATGGTTAGAGCGCACGCAACGCGAGCTTAGGTTCGCGAAAGTGTGGCCGGGGCATGGCGCAGTTTGGTAGCGCACTCGCTTTGGGAGCGAGGGGTCGCAGGTTCAAATCCTGTTGCCCCGACGGCAAAGGTTCACCCCTAGTCTTCGGACTAGGGGTTTTCTTGTGTTTAGGCTCGTCAAGCGGGGTTAAGTAAGGGTTAAGTAAAGAAAAGTGTGTCTTTTCCGGGCGTGTTGCGGTTATTTGATCCAGCCTTTTTGGATGCCGAGGTT
>NZ_JASODY010000025.1:0-18922 GCF_030212265.1 Corynebacterium sp. UMB9976 | reverse complement strand
GCATATACTTTCCTGAAACCTACAGGTCAACCCCTGAAAATCGGCGATTCCGGACACACTTTTTGACCCTTAACCCGAGATTTTCTAACGGCGGCGTAGCGAGCGACGGCAGGCCGGCGCGCACAGCAAGAACCCCTGGCGGGGCTGAAAGCCGCTCACCAGGGGTTTTGACTCGTGCGCCCGGAGGGATTCGAACCCCCAACCTTCTGATCCGTAGTCAGATGCTCTATCCGTTGAGCTACGGGCGCAACAGGGCATAACTATACATGCCCTCCTGCAGAAGCAACAAATCGCAGCGCAGCGCGCTAAAAAAGCAATATTTTTACACGCATAAACCTAGTGACGACCCAAAAAATCGGCGTAATCTTGGGAGCCGACAACAAGCCACTCCAACGAAAGGAACACGCATGGCGACAATCAAGGCCGGCATCGTGGGGTACGGCAACCTCGGCAAGTCCGTCGAAGCCGTCATCAAGCAGACCAGCGACATCGAACTGGTGGGCGTCTTCTCGCGCCGCGACAGCCTCGACACCGACGCGCCGGTCATCCCTGTTGCAGACGTGGCTGAGTACGCAGACAAGATCGATGTTCTCTACCTCTGCCTCGGCTCCGCCACCGACATCCCGGAGCAGGCACCGGAGTTCGCGAAGTACGCCTGCACCGTGGACACCTACGACAATCACCGCGACGTCGCCCGCCACTACTCCGCGATGCAGGACGTCGCCGAGAAGGCCCGCAACGTCGCCGTCGTCTCCACCGGCTGGGACCCGGGTATGTTCAGCCTCAACCGCGTGTACGCGGCCGCGATTCTGCCCGACGCGCAGCAGAACACCTTCTGGGGACCAGGGCTTTCCCAGGGTCACTCCGATGCCCTGCGCCGCATCGAGGGCGTGACCTCCGCTGTCCAGTACACCCTCCCGGCCGAGGAGGCCCTGGACAAGGCCCGCCGCGGTGAGGCCGAGGGCATCACCGGCAAGAACGCCCACAAGCGCCAGTGCTTCGTCGTCCCAGAGAGCGACGACGCCGAGCTGAAGGAGCGGATCGAGAACGATATCCGCAACATGCCGGACTACTTCGTGGGCTACGAGGTCGAGGTGAACTTCATCAGCCAGGAGGAGTTCGACAAGAACCACACCGGCATGCCGCACGGCGGCCACGTGATCACCACCGGCGAGCTGGGTGCGACCCGCACCCACCACACCGTGGAATACACCCTGGAGCTGGACCGCAACCCGGACTTCACCGCAGCCGTGCAGGTCGCATACGGTCGCGCCGCCCACCGCCTGAAGGAGTCCGGCCAGTCCGGCGCCTTCACCGTGCTGGAGATCGCACCGTACCTGCTGAGCGAAAAGTCCCTGGAAGACATGCTCCGCGAGGACGTCTAAGACCCCCTCCCCGGTCAGCGGGGCGTTACCCCTGGCGCCTGGGTCGCCCCCACAAAACCCGGCAACACCGGCGGGCACCTCGCAGCCAGGTTGGGGACCTAGAAACCCAGAAGGGCCGCCACGGTATGAACCGTGGCGGTCCTTCTGACGTCGTAAAAAGAAAATAGAAAGAAAACAGCGCCGCAGCCACCCACCTGGGCAGCAACGACGCTGTGACAAGAGTGCGCCCGGAGGGATTCGAACCCCCAACCTTCTGATCCGTAGTCAGATGCTCTATCCGTTGAGCTACGGGCGCAGTACTCCAACAAGGCCACGCGACGGCACAATCCACTCGGACCACCACAGGCGCACCACACGCCCCACAACACTATCCGAAGCTGAAAAACCCCAGCGCCTCACCACAAGAACTGGGCAGCTTGAAACCTCGACGGTTTCGGCAGCTCATCAGCGAACAGCCTTGTTGAAGAGCGGAGACGAGAGGATTCGAACCTCCGGTCCGCGCAATGCAGACAACTCCTTAGCAGGGAGCCCCAATCGGCCACTCTGGCACGTCTCCAGCATCTGATCAGGACAGGGCGAACCCGCCTGACTAGACGATGTTCAAGCATACACAACGGGTGTGAGGCAGACAAACGCCGCCGACCAGGCATTCCGGCGGAGTACGATGCCAGGCATGGTACGTTCCGATCTCTCCACACTGCCCGCCTACGTCCCCGGAAAAGCACTGCCGGATGCGTTGCGCCTGGCCTCCAACGAAACGGCCGCAGCACCCCTGCCCGCCGTCCAGGAAGCAGTGGCGAAAGCTGCAGCGGGACTGAACCGCTACCCGGACATGGGGGTCGCAGCCCTGCGCGGCGAGCTCGCGGAGTGGTTGTCCCGCACGCCGGGGGCACCGGATCTCACGGCAGAGAACATCGCGGTGGGCAACGGGTCGAGCGCACTGTGCCTGCAGGCCATCCAGGCCACCTGCCAGGACGGCGACGAGGTCGTGTTCCCCTGGCGCAGCTTCGAGGCCTACCCGATCCTCGCGCAGATCGCCGGCGCGCGGCCGGTCGCGGTGCCGCTGAGCAATGATTACCGCATCGATTTGGACGCCATGCTCGCCGCGGTCACGGAGCGCACGCGGCTGATCTTCGTGTGCAACCCGAACAACCCCACGGGCACGGTAGTGCCGCAGGCTCGGCTCACCGAGTTCTTGAAGCAGGTGCCGGAGGATGTCCAGGTGGTGCTGGACGAGGCGTATATCGAATACGACCGTTCCGGGCTGGCCGGTGACGCGGGCGCCGAGGGCACGGATGTTCCGGGCGAAGGCTTCACGGCCAGCGTGAATGGACTGGCGCTGATGGCGCAGTTCCCGAACGTGGCGGTGTGTCGCACCTTCTCCAAGGCCTATGGTCTGGCGGGGGTGCGCCTGGGCTACCTGGCGGGCTCCGCGGAGTTCGTCGAAGCGCTGCTCAAGGTCGCGATCCCCTTCGGCGTTAACGCGCTGGCCCAGGTCGCGGGCCTGGAGAGCATCGGCGAGGAGGCGCAGCAGCAGCTGCAGCAGCGGGTGACGGAGACGATCAACCAGCGCGAGCGCGTCACCGAGTCGCTGCCCGCCGAGCTCCAGGTGCCGTCACAGGCGAACTTCGTGTGGCTGCCCGTCGGGGACAAGGCCGAAGCCCTGGAGGCGGCGATGAAGGAGGAGGGCATCCTCACCCGCTGCTTCGCCGGCGAGGGCGTGCGCATCACGGTGACCGATGAGACGGAAACTGAGGAGCTGATCCCGGCGCTGCGCCGCGCCCTGGCCCAGCTCTAGGCACCGACTCGGAACCAGCCCACGCCGCGGGTCAGCCTCGACCCACCCCAATAACAAAGAGCGCGCCACCTGCCCCGGTGGCGCGCTCCTTCCTTTTTCGCGAGCTACAGCGTCAGCCCGAAGACCGGCACAGCCAGCGCGAAGGTCACGATGGTGATCAGGACGATGCCCAAGAGGTTCAGCCACAGACCACCGCGCACCATGTCGCCAATGCGGACATAACCCGAGCCGTAAGCGATCGCGTTCGGCGGCGTTGCGACCGGCAGCATGAACGCCGAGGTAGCAGCCAGGGCGACCGGGACCGTCAGCAGCAGGACGTTCATGTCGTTGCCCGCGGTCAGGCCCGTACCGACAGCCACGCCGCCCATGATCGGGAGGAAGGCCGCGGCCGTCGCCGTATTCGACGTGAACTCCGTCAGCACCAGGATGACGATGGCCGTCGCGGCGATCAGCAGCACGATCGGCAGACCACCCAGGCCACGGGCGACCTCACCGATCCACAGGGAGAGGCCGGACTTGTCGAACATGGAGCTCAGCGCCAGGCCACCACCGAAGAGCAGCAGCACACCCCACGGAACCTCCTTGGTGTGCTCCCAGTCCATGACGCGGCTACCGGAACCATCGGCCGGCAGCATGTACATCAGAATCGCGGCGGTGATGGCGATGGTGGCGTCGTCGATGTTGTGCTCCCAACCGGCCCAGTCGGAGATGACCGGGACGAAGACCCACGCCAGGGCAGCGAGCAGGAAGATGGAGCCGGCGGTCTTCTCCGCGCGGGACATCGCACCCATCTTCTTCAGCTCGTCCTGGATGAGCTCACGGCCCCCCGGGATCTGGTCCATCTCCGGCTTAAACACGGTGATCAGCACGAGCCAGGCCAGCACCATGAACACGGCAGCCATCGGCACACCGACCAGCATCCACTGGCCGAAACCGATGTGGATGTCGTGGGATTCCTGCAGGTAGGCAACCATCAGGGTGTTCGGCGGGGTGCCGATGATGGTGCCCAGCGAACCGATGGAGGCGGAGTAGGCGATACCCAGCATCAGGGCGGTCGAGAACTTCTTCTGCTTCGAGAAGCCACCCACCATGTCGGCGGTCAGCCCCAGCACGGACATACCGATCGGCAGCATCACCACCGCGGTCGCGGTGTTGGAGACCCACATGGACATGAAGCCGGTGGCGATCATGAAGCCCAGCACCATCTGCTTCGGCTTCGTACCCACCAGGGTCACGACGCGCAGCGCGAGGCGGCGGTGCAGGTTCCAGCGCTGCATGCCGAGCGCGAGGATGAATCCGCCCATGAACAGGAAGATCGTGGGGTTGGCGTAGGAGGGCGAGACCTCCTTAAACGGCACCACACCCAGGATCGGGAAAGCCACGAGCGGTACGAGTGCGGTGGCTGCCAGCGGCAGGGCCTCGGTCATCCACCAGGCGCCCATCAGGACGGCGATCGCTGCGGTGATGCGCAGCGCGTCAGCGTCGAAGGGCCCCTTCTCCGCGTCTGGGTACGCCTTGTTCACGGCATCCGCGGCATCGGCCGGGAAGATTGCGTAGACGAGGATGGCGAGCAGGACGCCCACGAACAGGCCGACGACGGCGCGGCGGCGGGCCTTCTGCTCCTGTTCGGCGCGCTCGGTGATGAGGTCGGCGTCGACCTTCTGCTCCGGGCCGGGCGCGTCCGCGGTGGTCGCGGTGGCCGTGGTGCCGGTGTCCTGTGCATCGCGTTCGACCACGGTGTTCTCCGAATCGCGATTCTTGGGTGCGCTCATCAGCTCCCCCATTCTTATCTGGGCTAGCGACGTGGCTAGGCCGTGTTCGTGAGGTGGATCAACCGGTAGCCGGTTGTTGCGCTGCCGGTTTTCACCCCTATTGTCGGCTATGTTCAGCATTAATGAAAATTTCCCGGGCACTGTGTGTCGGATAGGTTCCTGTTCGACCCCCCATATTTTTAGGACGTCTCCCCCTGAACGCTCGGCATTAAGAGGTATTGATGAAAGATCCCACTCGGATACCCGGGGTCATGCGGGTGCTGCAGCAGGCGTGGGAGGCGCAACCGGAGCTCTCCTTTGCGGAGTTCTTCGCTCGCCTGGAGCCGCTGGGGGTGGCCCGTAACTCCTCGGATGAGGAGCTGCTCGCGGCCCTGCAGGCCGAACTGGCGGTACACCCATGGGCTTTCGAACCGGTCCAGGGTGGCGCTGGAGATGACAATGGGGACGGCGCTGCGGCCGCAAACGTTGCGGCAAGCATTGGGAGCGCAACCACGCCTCCACGCGGCGAGGCTATCCCCGAGGCCCAGCAGCTGGCCCGGGTCGAGCTGGCGGCCAACGCGGGCGCCCCGGAGCGGGTGGCCACAATTGGTGGCGGCTGGGCCGTGATTCGCCCGGCGCGATTCCCCACCCCACACACCCGCCCCACCACGGCCAGCCGTGATGGTCGGTCCGGCTCGTCCCGCCGCGGGGGACGGCGGAACCAACGCGGCTCGGCCGATGCTTCGGCGTCCCTGATGCAACCGGTGATGTGGGAGTACGAGGCCGTGCTGCGCTGCCGCCCCGGCGAGCCACTCCGGCTGCGCAGTACCCAGGGCTCCGAGCACCGCTTGGGCCTGGTGCGCCGCATCACGGTGCTGAATCAGCCAGCCCAGCCGGAGGGGCTGCGCTCGCTAGGGGGCCTGCAGCACAGCCAGCTAGGCGACCGGGAGTACATGCTGGGCTTCGATTCGGGAGCCACCGCGCTCGTGGGCCGGCAGCTGTGGCTCACCCACATCGCCCGGCGCGAAGTGACCCACGAGTTCCTACGCTGGCGAGTCCTCAGCCGGGCTGAGGTTGGTTCCCCGCTGGCGTACCGTGCACCGCGGGGCGAAGCGCCGGGGCGGGCCGACGCTGCCACGGAGCTGACGGAGCTGGGCGCGATCACCCGCATCCTTCCGATTTAGGCCTGCTGAGGGCAGCGACTTAGCTCCCAGCTGAGTCAATTTGCCCGCTAAGCGCATTTCTCCTGCGCTAGGCGCGGCGCCCCTCCTCCCCTCCGGGCAGCAACGAGTGCTCAACAGCCTCCAAAAATGGTACGGTCACGTGGTGAACACCGCCTGGAAGATCTTTATTCGAGACCTCAAGCGTCTCGTGAGTGTCCGTAAAGTGTGGGTCATTCTCATCGGAGTCATGATCACTCCCGCGCTTTACTCCTGGGTGAACGTCGCAGCTTTCTGGGACCCCTACGGCAGCACCGAAAACATCAAGGTCGCCGTCGTCAACGAAGATCGCGGCGCGTCATCGCCGCTCACGGGGTCGCTGAACATCGGCAACGAGGTCGTCGCCGAGCTCAAGGAAAACGACGAGCTCGGCTGGCAATTCATGTCCAAATCCGAGGCCGATCATGCGCTCGCGCGTGGCGACGTCTTCAGCAGCATCGAGATCCCCGACCGTTTCTCCCGGGATCTCCTCTCCACATTTCAGGGAACCTATAGCCAGCCGCAGCTGATCTACCGGCCGAATGAGAAGCTCAGCGCCGTCGCCCCGTTGATCACCGATGCCGGCGCGTCCGCGATCAACGACCAGATCACCAGCTCCTTCAAAAAGCAGCTGGGCGAGACGGCGTCCAAGAAGGTCCGGGAAGAGGGCAACAGCATCTCCGGGCGGCTCGACAACAGCAAGAACAAGGCCGTCACCGGGCTGGACGACACCCTCGCGACACTGGACGAGGGCCAGGAATCCCTGGACAAAATGAAGGGGCGCGTGGTCGGCGCCCGCCCCACCATCGCCGCCACCAAGGATGCTCTGAACTCCGCTCACGGCACCCTTGAGGACGCCAAGTCCACCCTCGCGGAGGTCGATAAGTCCGTCGCGATCGTGCAGCGCATGGTCGCGGACTTCTCCGATTCCGCCGGTGACGCCTACGCCCAGGGCACTGCCGCCCTGGCTGAGGGCACGGCCGCCGCCAACTCCTCCGTCGCCGGGGTCAGCAGCGCCGCCGAGCAGGCCGGCCGACAGATCGCCGCCGCCAGCGAGCAGACCACCCAACTCGTCGACCTCGGGGACCGCAATATCGCGCAGCTCCGCGGCCTGATGGGCACCGCGGGTGTGAGCCCGGCCATCGCTGGCCAGCTCAACGCCACCATCGACGACCTGCAGCGCAGCAACGACGCCAACCGGAAACTGCTCGCAGACCTCAATGCCGCGGGCACGCGCACCAGCGAAACCGCCAAGGTGCTGCGGAACAGCTCCGAGGAACTGACTCAGGCCGCAGCCGCCGCGCGGGACTCCGCGAAGGGCCTGAACAGCACAACGGGCGATACGCTGCCCAAGCTCAACCGGGCGATCAACCGGCTGAGCGCGGCCACCGGCTCCTTCTCCGGATCCCTCAACTCTCAGCAGTCCTTGCTTAGGGAGGCATCGAACGTCCTGGACGGCGTGGATCGGCAGATCGGCGCCACGACCGACGTCATTGATGACTTCAAGGGCAACCTCAGCAGTCTGCAGGACGGGGTCGAGAACGCGAAGACGGACGTCCTGGCCCTGCGCCTCGGCGACGACGAGGCCTTCCGCACGGTCCGCGGGCTGAACTCCGAGGACATCGGGCAGTTCATGGCCACCCCGGCCACGCTGGTCAACGAGCCGATGTACCCAGTGAAGAACTACGGCTCCGGAATGGCCGCCCTGTTCACGAACCTGACGCTGTGGATCGGCGCGTTCGTGATGGTCGTCATCTTCCGCGTGGAGGTGGACACCGAGGACCTGGGTAAAAGGGCCCGCCGCGTGAGTGTCAGCCAGGCCTTCTGGGGACGCTTCCTGCTGCTCGCAGCCTTCGTGGTGGGTCAGGCTGTGATCGTATCCATCGGTAACCTGCTGATCGGCGTGCAGACCGTCAGCCCAACGCTGTACACGCTCACGAATGTGCTGGTCGGGCTGGGATACCTCGGGGTGATCTACGGGCTTGTCTCCGCGCTGGGTCACATCGGCCGTGGCCTGGCGGTGGGTATGGCGTTCATCCAGATCCCGGGTGCGTCCGGGCTCTACCCCATCGAGATGACGCCCGACTTCTTCAAGATCGTGCACCCCTTGCTGCCGATGACCTACGGCATCGACGCCGCCCGCGAAACCATCGGCGGCTTCTACGGCTCCCACTACTGGCAGGCGCTCGGGGTGCTGGGGTTGATGTCCCTGGCCTTCCTGTTCGTGGGCATGGTCGCCCGACGACGCCTGTCGCACGTGAACCTGATCCTGAACCAGCAGCTCGCCCGTTCCGGCCTGCTGGTCTCCGACAAGGTTCAGGTGGTCGGTTCCGGCTACCGGATGGCGGATGTCATCCACGCGCTGAACAACCATGAGCAGTTCAACGAGTTCACCGAGGAACGCACGGCGAAGGTGCTGAGGGACACCCCGAAGCAGATCGGCCGAACGGCCATCATCGGGCTGATCGGTCTCGCGGTGCTGGGCGTGGTCAACGCCGTCTTCGACACCGAGCGCGCCGCAATCTTCGCAATCGGTATCGCCTGGGCGCTGCTGATCGTGTTCATCATCGGTGCGCGGGAGTACACCGGCCAGAGCTACCTGCACGCCCAGGAGCTGAGCGACCTGGATAGCGCCGAGCTGGAGTACGTCGCCGCCACCCAGGCGGCCGGCTCCAGTGCCTATACCTTTGATGATGAACACGAAGAACACCTCGCCCGCGCCCATGCCGATAAGGCCAGGGGCGGCGATGCGGCCGCCGACGGCGGCGAGCCTGCCGATGGAGATAACGGCGGGAACAGTGACGTCGAGAAGCAGGAGGGCGAGAACTAATGAGCAAGATCCGCGAAATCCTGCGCCACGACCTCCGGTCCGCCCGCAAGAACGTCATCACCATGATCGTGCTTTTCGGGCTCACCGTGGTCCCGCTGGTCTTCACCGTGTTCAACGTGCTCGCCAGCTGGAACCCCTTCGACAACACCGACGAGCTCAAGATCGCTGTGAGCAGCGAAGACGAGGGTCACGACACCGATCTCGCGCAGGTGAACCTCAACCTGGGCGAGCAGGTGCTGGCCCAGCTCAGCCTGAATAAGCAGATCGACTGGATCATCACCACCAAGGAGGACGCCCTCGAAGGCACCCGCTCCGGCGAGTACTACGCCAGCATCGTGCTACCGCCAAGCTTCTCCAAGGACTTGATGACCTTCTACATCGCCGGCACCGAACCCACGGAGCTAACGATGTACACGAACCAGAAGAAGAACTCGCTGGCCCCGATGATCACCGAGCAGGCCGCCACCGGCGCGATCGACCAGATCAACGAGTCCTTCTCTGAGGTCGTCAACAACGTCGGCCTGGGGCTGGTCAAGAACCTGAACAAGGTCCTAACGGAAGGGGACACGAAGGCTGTTCTCGACCGCATGGAGTCCAGCGTCGACGGGGTGGCCCGCCAGCTGCGGCAGGGCAGCAACTCCGTGTCCTCACTGTCCTCCCTGGTGGAATCCACGATCCCGCTGGCCCAAAGCGCCGAGCGGATCACCGAGTCCGCTGGCGCCCAAATGGATGCCCTCAACCTGAGCGGAACCGGCGGTTCCGGCGGCTCGGGCGGGGCTTCCGGCGCGGGCGACGAAGCGCTGGCCAACCTGGGCCGAACCTTCGCCGGGGCGGCGTCGTCCCTGAGCGTGTCTCTACAGGCAACCAGCGACAGCTACAACGCGGTGGGCAACAGCATCGACCGGGTCTTCGGACGCGCGAACAACAGCCCGGAGACCTCCGCGAACGCGCTGGACCGGATGGCTGACCGCTTCGACGCGCAGCTGGACGGGCTGAACGACCTGCGCAACACGCTGGAGACCCGCGTGGCCCCAGCACTGCCGATCACCGCGAAGCCCGCGTACCACCGGGTACTGAACAACATCGACGAATCCATCGCGCGGACCACCGAACTGCGGGACACCTTCCGTCGCTCCGCGAAGGACCTGCGCTCCGGCAAGGCGTCCATGGAGCAGGCGCGGAAGGACAGTAAATCCGCGATCGCGAAGGCTGTCGAGGCCGTCGATAAGGCCAGGAACAGCTACGCAAACGACCTGCAGCCCCAGCTGGCAAAGCTTGGTGACTCCGTGCAGCAGCTCAGCCAGAGCGTGCAGGGCGTGAAGGCGGACCTGCGGCGGGCGAAGGGCACGCTGGGGGACGCGTCGCTCGCGGACTCTTTGGGATCGATGCAGGCAGCCACCGCGGAGCTGTCCAAGAAGCTGAACCAGCGCGCGGATGATGCCGACAAGCTGGCCCGGGAGATCAAGCGGGCCGGCGAGACCGGCGATCTTTCCCGCCTAGCGCGGATGATCGGCAACGACCCGAGCCTGCTGGCGCAGCACATGGCCAACCCCACGGCGGTGAAGCGCGAACCGCTGAACGAGGTGAATAGCTTCGGCACGGGCATGACCCCGCTGTACGGCGCACTGGCACTGTGGGTCGGCGCGCTGATCACCTCAGTCGTGGTGCACACCCGCATCTCCGAGCGCGGGGACGAGACCGAGGAGGCGCTGGATCCGGAGCGCTACAGCCGCGCGCAGGCCTACCTGGGGCGCTTCGGGATCTTCGCGTTGATCGGCACGGTGCAGAGCCTGCTGATGGCGGCCGGGTTGATCTTCTTCGTGGGCATCGAGCCCGCGCACCCGTTCCTGTTCACGCTGGCCTGCTGGCTGAGCTCAATGGTGTTCATGCTGGTGGTGTACACGCTGGTGATCTCCTTCGGTAACGCGGGTAAGGCCTTGGGCGTGCTGCTGCTGGTGTTCCAGGTTTCTGGCGCGGGTGGCGCGTATCCGCTGGAGCTGCTGCCGGGCTGGTTCCAGTCCATGAGCCCATTCCTGCCGGCGACCTACGCGATCCGGGCGTTCCGCTCCTCCATCGCTGGGATTTACCAAGGCGATTACTGGCTGGACCTCCTGGGCCTGCTGGTGTTCATCCTGCCGGCGCTGTTGCTGGGCCTGGTGCTGCGCAAGGGGCTGGACGGTTACAACCGGCGCATGGACGAGGGCATCGCAGAATCGAAGGTCCTGGCCTAGGGCGAGCTCGTGCTCGTTTGCTGGCCGACCTCAGCGCCGCCTGGCGCGGGACTGGTTTCGGCGGACCCGTAGCGTTTGGGCCAGCGAGTAGCGTTTTGGGCCGTAGCGTGTCAGGTTTTGCCCGATACGTGACACGGCACAGCCCAAAACCAGTAAGAGTCACCAAGGTGGACTCCGAGCCCGCACGCCCGCCTGCCGAATGAGCGAGAAACGTTTTGGGCCGTAGCGTGTCAGGTTTTGCCCGTTTTGTGGCACGGCACGGCCCAAAACCGGTAAGAGTCACCAAGGTGGACCCCCGAGCCCGCACGCCCGCCTGCCGAATGAGCAAGAAGCGTTTTGGGCCGTAGCGTGTCAGGATTCCCCCGTTTTGCGACACGGCACGGCCCAAAACCGGTAAGAGTCACCAAGGTGGACTCCTCCAGCGCGACCCGATGCCCCGATGGGCCAGGCGTGGCACAGTTCCGTGTGCGGTTTAAAGGGGCACCGGGTAAGCTAACCCGCGCACGGAAGTATGGCAGAGCGGCCGAATGCACTGGTCTTGAAAACCAGCGATGGGCAACCATCCGGGGGTTCAAATCCCTCTACTTCCGCTGATAGAGATCCCCAGGTAGCACCAGCTACCTGGGGATTTTCGCATGCCCCGTTTCTTTGAGCTTCGCCGTCCAGTCCAGCACCCAAAACGCCTGGTCAGCGCGGGAACATTCGATCAGCGTGCGAAATGCAACCCAACGCTCAAGGGAGCCGACACTTGCAGACGGTCGCCACCGCTGACGCAAGATTGGGCAAAAATTGGGCAATTAGCGGGCACAAACTGGCACGCGCACCTAGCCAGCACAAGGGCATCGACGGAATCCGGAGCCCGTGTCTGCAGCCGTTGCTAGGCTGGGCGCCATGACTTCCACCAGCACAAACACCGCCCACGCCATCATCCAAACCGACCCGAAGGACCCCAGCTCCCTCGAGTGGCAGGCCATCGACAAGCCCCAACCCGCCGAGGGCGAGGCCCTGATCCGCATCCACTACGCCGGGCTCAACCGTGCCGACACCCTGCAAGCCCAGGGGCACTACCCGCCGCCAAAGGGCGTGACGGAGACGATCGGTTTGGAGGCCGCCGGCGTCGTCGAAAATCCGAACGGTGCGACGAAGGCAGACGGCACCCCGTGGCAGGAGGGCGAGGAGGTCGCCGTCCTGCTCAGCGGTGGCGGTTACGCCACGCACGCGGCCGTCCCCGCAGGTCAGCTGATGCCGATCCCGAAGGGTTACAGCCTCGCGGAGGCCGCCAGCGTCGTGGAGGTCGCGTGCACCGTGTGGTCGAACGTCGCGGACATCGCGGGGCTGCGCGAAGGCGAGCGCGCTCTGTTCCACGGCGGCGGCGGGGGCATCGGCCTCTTCGCCACGCAGTACGCCCATGCCATCGGCGCGAAGGTCGCGGTAACCGCAGGCAGCCAGGCGAAGCTCGACGTGTGCCGCCGCTACGGCGCGGACACGCTGATCAACTACAAGGAAGAGGACTTCGCGGAGGTGCTGCGGGAGCTCGGCGGCGCGGACGTCATCCTCGACATCATCGGCGCGAAATACCTGGACTCCAACGTCAAGGCCCTGGCGATGGACGGCCGCATGGTGATCATCGGCATGCAGGGCGGGGTGAAGGGCGAGCTCAACATCGCCCGCCTGCTCAACAAGCGCGGCACGATCTCCGCGACGGGGCTGCGCTACCGCGACGCAGAGGATAAGGCCCGCATCGTGCGCGGCACGCTCGAGGAGATGTGGCCCCTGCTCGAAAGCGGGAAGATCAGCCACCACATCGACCGCACCGTCCCCATTCAGGACGCCGCCGCGGCCCATCAGGCACTGTTGGCAGGCGAGGTCACCGGCAAGGTGGTCTTCGAGGTCCCGCAGGACTAGGGTGCCTGGGGCCTACGGCGCCGCGGGGGAAAGGCCTGGGGGCGGAGCTGGCACGGGGCTGGGCGCGGGGCCCGAATGCCCCGCGCACCCATGAATACCTGCATGCCCTGCGTGGGCGATCTGAAATGAGGCCGGGTGAGCCACCACGCCCCAGCCCGGCGCGGCTAGGGCTGCGGCTAGCGCAGGCTCGCGACCGCGCGGAGCAGGCGATTCACATCGCCGACCGTGTTGTGCACGCTCAGCCCCACGCACACCGCTCCCGTGCTGGACTCGAAAACCCCCATCTGCTCCAGCAGCTCCGAGTCCCCCGGGGGAATCACACTGGTGACCACACCCTGCGCAAACAAGCGGTCGTGCACCGCCTCCGCCGGCACCCCATCGATGAAGAAGCTCAAGCGAGGGATGCGCTCCACCGAGTCGTAGTCGAAGTGCTCCTCGTACTCCCCCTCCAGGCCGATGACATGCGCGCCCGGCAGACCGTGCAGCCCATCAACCACCATCCGGGCCAGGCCGTGCACATAGTCCTCCGCCAGGGGAAGCGCGCCACGCAGGCGACGTCGACGCGTCCCCCGCAGGGAGTCCCCCTCCGCATCGGACGCCAGGTCCGCCAGGTGATCCACCGCCGCGGACACCCCTCCGAGCAGACCCTCGCTCAATCCGCCCAGCTCCAGCCACTCGCGGGCGCGCTCCACCGACGGGTGCACCGCACCGCGCAGCGCGAGACCACCCGGGCCGGGGGCAACGTCCTTATGAGCACCGAAACGGGCCGCCGCGCGGGCGCGGGACTGGCGCGGCGGGTGCGGGAACAGCTCCCCCATCAGCTCCACCGACCGGAAGACCAGCGCACCGATCGACGGACCGCCGATGGTCGCGACGTCCAGCGCCAGGACGTCCGCGCCCAGGTCAGCGATATCGATCACGTGGAACGGGGCGACGGCGTTCGCGTCGACGACGAAGATGCCGTCCGACTTTGCGTGCACGGTCCGGCCGATGGCGGCGACGTCCGTGACCGTGCCGACGTGCTCATTCGCGGCTGCCACCGCGACGACCGCGGTCTCCGGGCTGACCAGCTCCGTGTACTGCCAGGCGGGGAGGACGCCCGTGGACAGGTCGGCCTCCGCCCAGCGGACGTCCGCGCCGTACAGGTCGGCGGCGCGCAGCCACGGGTCGATGTTCGCACCGTCGTCGACGCGGGACAGGACAACCTGGCGGCCCAAGCGCAGGCGGTGAGACAGGCTCTCCGCGAGCTGGCTGATCAGCTGCGTGCGCGAGCTGCCCAGGATCACATGCTCCGGGCGGGCGCCGACCAGGTCAGCGATCGCGACACGGGCGGACTTGATGTGGCTTTCGCCGATGCGCGTACCCGGGCTCGCGGCGCGGCTGTGCTCCCCGTGGTTTTCCTCAATCGGGGCGGCCAGCGGGGCGGAACGGAAGGCGCGCGAAACCGCTCCAGAGACGCGCTCGGGTAGCTGCGGGTCCGTCACTGCGTTCATATAGACCCAGCCGCCGGAAAGGGAGGTGTACAGACCACGCACCCTGGGGTTGTCGAACCGTGCGTTGTCGAACAAGCCATCTCCCTTCCTGGAAAAACTACTGGCGCCGGGGTGCCGGTGGGGCCGTGGTGCCGACGTCTCTAGCGACACCGTGACCCCACGGCGCTCGCGGCGCGGCGTCACCGGGCAACGACGCCGGACGCTGGCACCGCGCGTTGGCGCCGAGCGGAACCAGGCGCTGACGCCCTAAGGTCCTGGCGGCTAGCACCGGACGCTGGCACCGAACTCTGACACCGACCGGAACCAGGCGCTGACGTCGTAGCAAACCAGCGACCATCGGCACCGGCGTGAAACCGCAGGCCAACCGCATCCGCGGCGACCCGGGCTCCGTCACGCCAAAACAATACCAGCGCCACCTGACAACGTCCGACCCAGAAGCCGAGGGCGATCCGGCCTGAACCCGAGAGTTGCTCCGCCCGCCGCCTCAGGAGCGGCGCCGCGGGCTCACGGCCACCACAACCGCGATTCCGCTGCGCACAAAGCGCAAACTGCAGCGTGACACGCGTCGCAACATCAGAAGCCACGCGGGCAGCCCCGGCGCGCTTGAGCGACCGTGTCCGCACCTCCTACTAGAATGCGATACTCATGACAGACCTCAGCAGGATCACCGCAACCCACGACGGCGACATCCCAGCCTCGCGCTCGCAAACCTTCGCCGCCGCCTGGGACGATCTCACACGGGGATTCCAGCAGCGTGAGCTCTGGCTCGCCCTCGGCTGGCAGGACATCAAGCAGCGCTACCGCCGCTCCGTCCTGGGCCCACTGTGGATCACCATCGCCACCGGCGTGATGGCCGCCGCCCTGGGCCTGCTGTACTCCCAGCTCTTCGGCATCGACGTGGCCGTTTTCCTGCCGCACGTCGCCGTCGGCCTCATCATGTGGGGTTTCATCGCCGGTTGCATCAAGGAAGGCGCGGAGGTCTTCATCTCCAACGAAGGCCTGATCAAACAGCTACCCTCCGCCCTATCCGTGCACGTCTACCGGCTTGTGTGGCGGCAGTTCCTCTTCCTGCTGCACAACCTCGTGATCTGGCTGGCGCTGCTCGCGATCTTCCGCATCCCCGTCGGGTGGGAGGTGCTCCTGGCAGTGCCGGGGCTCGCTCTGCTCATCATCAACGGCGTGTGGGTGACCATGTTCTTCGGTATCGTCGCGACCCGTTTTCGCGACGTCGCCCCGTTGCTCGACTCCCTCGTCCAGCTGGCCTTTTATATGACGCCAATCGTGTGGACCGCACAAACCCTCACCGATCAAGGTGGTGCGGTCGCCGAGCGGGCGGCGCTGGCCAAGCTCAACCCGCTGTACCACTACCTGGAGATCGTGCGCGGGCCGATGATCAACGTGCCAGTCGAGGCGTCCTCCTGGTACATCGTGATCGCCATGACCGTGGTGGGTCTGGGCCTTGCCCTGCTGGCCATGCGGAAGTGGCGCTTCCGGGTTAGCTACTGGGTGTAACAAGGCGAACGGGTTGGCGTCCTAAAAAAAAGAAAGAAAAAGAATGAAGCAGCAAGTCAGCATCGACACCTACAACGCCTGCGTGGATTTCCCGATCTTCGACGCGAAGACCAGGTCGCTGAAGCACACGTTCCTGGGTGCGGCCGGTGGCGCGATCGGGCGGAACGAGTCCAACACCGTGATGGTGGAGGCGCTGAAGGACATCAACCTGCACCTGCAGGACGGCGACCGCGTGGGCCTGGTCGGACACAACGGCGCGGGTAAGTCCACGCTGCTGCGGTTGCTGTCCGGGATTTACGAGCCGACGCGGGGGTCCGCTGTGGTGCGCGGGCGCGTGGCGCCGGTGTTCGACCTGGGTGTGGGCATGGACCCGGAGATCTCCGGCTACGAGAACATCATTATCCGCGGGCTGTTCCTGGGGCAGACGCGCAAGGCGATGAACCGGAAGATGGATGAGATCGCGGAGTTCTCCGAGCTGGGGGATTACCTCGCGATGCCGCTGCGGACGTACTCCACCGGTATGCGCATCCGTTTGGCGCTGGGCGTGGTGACCAGCATCGATCCGGAGATTCTGCTGCTCGACGAGGGCATCGGGGCCGTGGATGCGGCGTTCATGGCGAAGGCGCGGTCGCGGCTGGTTGAGATGGTGAAGCGCTCGGGCATCCTGGTGTTCGCTTCGCACTCCAATGAGTTCCTGGCGCAGCTGTGCGATAGCGCGCTGTGGATTGACCACGGTGAGATTCGGCAGGCCGGGCCGGTGGACGAGGTCGTGGAGGCCTACGAGGGGCCCGAGGCTGGGCAGCACGTGCGCAACGTCCTGCGCGACTTGGGGCGGTAGCCGGGCGGGTTACCGGGGATCGCTGGGGCGGGGGCTTGGTCCTGGGGTGGCTGGGCTGGGGCGGGTTTTGGGCCGTGCCATGTCACAAAACAGGCCAAACCTGACACGTGACGGCCCAAAACGGGGGCGCACCTGCCCGTGTTAGCGGGAGCAGCCATGATGGCAGCCCTTGACCCCGCCTTGGCATCCACCGCTGGTTTTCGGCTGTCTTGGGGCAAACGCCGGTTTTGGGCCGTGGCGTGTCAAAAAACCGGCAGAACGTGACACGTGACGGCCCAAAACTGCATTCATCTGCCCGGACCGGGAACCAAAGCGCCCGCCGGATTGTCTAATAGCTAAGAAACCAACAGCAATTCACTTCGACTGGCCCGACACTCAGGGGCTACCAGGGGACATCACTGAGCGGATATCGCTGCGGGGGATTCACTGGCGCTCTAGCCGGAGTGCTACGCCCGGGGAGCGAACACGTGGGGACAGCCAGGCAAGCGCACGTGGGGAGTGAGACAGCCTGGCGAGCGCGCCCTACTCACCACGCGCGATAGCCGCGCACCTGGTCGGCGGGCTGCCCGGCGAAAGAAACGGGGGGGGACCAATGCTATTGCCGAGCAACTTCACGAACCGCAGGTACCAGGAGGTGCCCCACACCTGGAAACAGCTGCAAGAGCTTGGGGTTACCCGCACCATGCTCCATCGATACTTCGAGCCGTGCACCTTTAAGACTTGGCTCGCGAAGCCACCCGAAATTCTTCGCGCTCTGGAACTGGCCCAAACCGCGAAGCAACGAGCTGCGATTCTCGAGCGCCACGCCAGCCGCCCTCCGCTGGAGTTTCCGCACGATGTTCGGGTTCGCGGGCATTTCATGGCTCATCCATCCTGGATCGCAGGCGGGATCTCTGCCCTGGCGATACAGGGATTTCCGTACTTCCACGAGGGTCAGCCGGCTCAGATGATCACACCGAGCTCGCGGAAAAGCGCACAGCACCCAAGACAAGCTCGACGAAGCACGGTGAAGGTGTCATTCGAGCCCATCATTCGTCACGACAGACTCCTGCCGAACCTACCGCTGGCTCCGCTACCGATCGCGGCCAGTCAGTTCCTAACTAGCATCTGCCAGCAAAAACACACCTGGTACAGCGCCCAGCTTCCCCGCATCAAACCCAGCCATCTCCGCATCGTTCAAGGAGCCGACGCCCTGTGCACCTTCACAAATCTCACTCCAGCTGAACTTATCGCCCAGGTCAACGATGTGCTCCCCGTCTCCCGCGAGGTGCAACAGGTAGTGCTGAAGCATGGTGCGCTCGGTGCTGACTCCCCACCCGAGACGTGGCTGCGTCTTCTTCTCAAACCTGTGCTGCCAGATCTGGAGGTCCAGGTGCGGATTGCGGACGCAGACGGCCCCGTTGCGACTGCTGATCTTGGCTCGTGGGAAACCCGACTCATGATTTTCTATGACGGCGCGTATCACTCGTCGTCCGACCAGCGCGAATGGGATACCGAAGTGAATACACGCCTGACCGCCCTTGGCCTCACCCCGTTGAGGCTGAGCGCCCGAAGCATGCGCGATCCAGAGCGAGTGCTGGACCGGGTGCGCGCCATCATCCGCCACAAGTCTCGAGGCTGAGGTTCCCCGCCCGGTTTCGGGCCGTGCCGTGCCACAAAACAAACAAAACCTGACACGATACAGCCCAAAACCGGAACAGGGAGCCGGGCACGCGCAGCCCGGCGCGCATCGCCAGGGGATGGGGCACGTACGGGCACACGGGCACACGGTTGGGAACACGGGAGAAACGCATGGCCGGGTGCGCACAAACGCGGTTTCGGGCCGTGCCGTGCCACAAAACAAGCAAAACCCGACACTCTACAGCCCAAAACCGGAACAGGGAGCCGGGCACGCGCAGCCCGACGCGCATCGCCAGGGGATGGGGCACGTACGGGCACACGGGCACACGGTTGGGAACACGGGAGAAACGCATGGCCGGG
>NZ_JASODY010000024.1:0-20060 GCF_030212265.1 Corynebacterium sp. UMB9976 | reverse complement strand
CTCCTGCGGAGCGGATGGCGGAGCTGTTAGATTTAGCTGAAAGCTAGGAAATGTTGCAACGACCCCTAGAATCCGCCGGGTGTATCCAAGATTATTGGGCGAATCTTGGGTGTATAGCGTGACCGAAAGCTCTTCTTTAGTCTCTGCCGGGTGGCGGGCACCCAACGAGAACTCGAGGCACCAGGCCCACAGCATTATTTTGATATAGGCAAATGTGTTCGGGGGCACACATAACATGTGACGGGTGAGCAAAAATAACGAAGTTTCCGTCGAGGACGTGCACCGCCAGTGGGTGCACGTGCAGATGGCGGACGGCACCACCACGGCCGTGCGCATCTTCACCCCACCGCTAGCGGGCAGCGAAGCCCCAGCTAACCCGGCCTCTGCTGTGACTCAGCCCGGCGCCGAGGCTGGTGCCCAGGCCGGTAGCAAGCCCGGCAGCTCCGCCACGAGCGCTGAACCAGCCGAGCCACGCACCGCCGCGGAGAGCGGCCATGATGGCAAGAGACCCCTGGTCATCCTGTGGCCGGGCTTCGGTGTCGGCGCCCGGTATTACGAGCCGATCGCCAAGGAACTCGCGACCCGAGGCTGGATCGTCGCCATCGGCGAGCTACACGGTCAGGGTGAGTCCACTGCCGCCGCCAGCCGCACCCAGGACTGGGGGTACCACGACCTGGCGAGCTCCGATTTCCCGCGCACCATCCGCGCGGTCAAGCGCCGCTTGGAGCTGGGGGAGAAGTACCCGACGATCATGCTGACCCACTCGATGGGTGGGCAGATGGCCGCGGTGTTCATGGCCCGTCCGGAGGCCAAGGACCTCAATGTTCTGGGCTACATGGGTGTTGGCACCGGCACCCCGTACTACCGGGGCTTCACTGGGCGCACCCGCATCGAGCTCAAACTTGGCTCCCTGCTGATGAGCGCGATCGTGTTGGCCCGCGGCTACCAGCCGGAGGGCCTTTTGGATATCGCCAATTACGGCCGTCAGGCGCGCAACCACATCCTGGAATGGACCAAACTTGCGCAGCGCAATAGCTTTAAAAACCTGCACGGCCAGGACATGGACTACGTCGCGGCGATGAAGGATACGTATACGAATATCCTGCTCACGCGCTTTTCCAACGACGACGACTGCCCCCTCGACTCCGCGAAGAATCTTGCGCTGCTCTTCCCGCAGGGCTGCGTTGCGGTGGAGGAGTACCCCACGGAGGTGGAGCAGCTCGGCCACAATCGTTGGGCGCGCCAGCCGCAGGTCGTGGCCGACCGCTTCGAGCGCTGGGCTGCCACGGTCGAGGCCACGGTCGAGGCCTAGCCCCGAGGGGTTCAAGGCCCTAGTCAGGCCCCGGCACCCTCTAAGCGAAGCGCCCGAGGCAGCGCCCAAGGCTTATCCAGCAAGCGCGGTCGGCGCTTAGTCGTCCTCCGGCGCGGACACCGCCGGGTTCGCGAGCGTGGCGTTGTGCCCCATCAGCACGGCCGGGCCCTCCAGAACCACGCCCGGGCGCATGTGCTTCTTCAGCTCCTCGGTCGCCGGCAGGCAGGCGGTGAGCGCGAAGCCGCGGGCATTCGGGGTGTCCTGAACGACGAAGAACTGCTTGCCAGTGAGCTCATTGGTCGCGCCCCGGATCCCGGCGACGGTGATCCGCACGTGGTTCCAGGGGTTTATCGCGTTGGTCTCGCCGTCGAAGAAGGCCTGCGCAGCTGGGGAGATCAGCCGCGGCTTCGTGATGACACCATCCTCGCGGACGTGCTCCGGGTGGGCCTGCCGCCAGGCCGCCTCGCTGGGATAGAGGTGCATCTTGCCACCACCCAGCGCTGCGGTGAGGCAGAAGTTCACCAGCGGGATCATGCCGTCTTCATCGGCGTTCGCGGCGGTCTTGCTCTCCTTGACCACCTCTGGCCCGGAGATTGTCGAGTAGGAGAAGAAGTCATCAACGGCGCAGGTCACGCGCGCGGCGATCTCGCCTTCGGTGTTGAGCACATCCACGAGCGCGACCGTCGGGGTGATCAGACCCACCCGCGCGGCCGTGGTCTCGGGGTGCATGAGGGAGACCGCGACGGTGGAGTTCTTGTCCCCCATGAAGCGGATCATCCGCGCCCCGGAGGGGTCGATGTACGGGGAGATCATCTTGTAGCCGTGCGCGTTCGCAAGCCCCTGGTTCTGCTCCTCGAAGGACCGCTGAATCATCTGATCCAGTGGTTCCCCGTAGAAGCCGAGGGCTGCGAATTCCGCCTGTGGGGTTGGGAGGACGTTCTGAGCCATGCTGTTCGCCTGCACCTTGCCTTTCGTGTTCTGGCTGGGCTTTTCGAGCCGGCGCTTTCTTCTCCCTCCATTCTGGCAGAGGCAGGGGCGCATTGTTTCACGTGAAACATTCGGGACGCCGACGGGGTGACGTCCTAGAAAAACGGCCTCCCTCACCGCGGGCGGGTTCGATGGGGGCGACGTCCGTCCCTGGTTGCGGTGGTCCGAAAACGGCTCTACCCGATGCGGTAGCGCTGGGGGTCGACGAACTCCCGCTTCGCCTCCCCGGAAATTCCGCCCTCGGCGATGATCCGGCTTAAAAACTCGGCGCTGAGCTTCGGTGTGCGGATCTGCGTGGCGTAGTCGTTGTGGACGAGACCGAAGCGCTGCGCCTCACCGTCCGCCCACTCCCAGTTATCCACGAAGCACCAGTGGTAATAGCGCTCAAACGGCAGGTCAGAGGCGCTAATCGCGCTCAAGTGGTCGTAGATGAAACGGCAGCGGAAGTTCTCCAAACTCGTCGGGCTCCCGTTATCGCAGGTGCCGTTCTCCGTGACCCAGATCGGCGCGGCGTAGCGCTCGTGCATCCAGCCGGCGCACTCGATCAGGCCCTGCGGGTAGATCTCCCAACCGAGGTCATTGACCGGCTTGCCGGGCAGCGTGCCGTCCTCGAAGCCCGCCGACGCCGTGCGCGAGTAGTAATTCAGCCCCAAGTAGTCGTAGTACTTGCCCGGGGAAATATCCGAAGGCTGGCGGCCCAGCACGCCGCGGAACTTCCCGCCCAGCATCGCGTGGCTCAGCTCGTCCTGGAAGAGGAAGGCGCTGGACCGGGAGGCCAGCCGGTGCAGCGGATTACTCTCCTGAGCAGGCACGAAGGCCCGCATGTGGTGCGCGAAGCCCACTCGCGCGCCTGGCTGAATCCCGTGGATGAGGCGATATGCCCGGCAGTGCGCGATCGCCATGTTCCGCATCACCTTCAGCGCCAGCCGGTAGGACTTCTTCGCCGGCGGGGCCTCGTGGAAGAGGAAGCCGGAGGTGGCGTACACATTCGGCTCGTTGATGGTCACCCAGTCCGTGACCAGGTCGGATAGCCCCTTGACTACGTGGCCCACGAAGCGCAGCCAGTGCGCGATATTCTCCGGCTTCTCCCATTCGCCGACCCGCTGGAACCACAGCGGGTTATTGAAATGATGCAACGTCACCAGCGGCACCATCCCGCGCTGTCTGACCAGCGCGATTTCCTCCCGGTAGCGGTCCAAAGCGGCGGTGTTCCACTGCCCGGGTGCGGGTTCGATGCGGGACCATTCGATGCCCATCCGGTAGGTTTTCAGCCCCAGGGAGCCCATGAGTTCGGTGTCCTCCCGCCACCGGTTCCAGTGGTCGTTGGCGCGCAGCGGGCTGGTGCCGTCGGCGATGGTTCCGGGGTGTTGGGCCCACTCGTACCAGTTGTTGTTCCGGTCGCCACCCTCGATCTGCAGGGAGGACGTCGCCGTCCCGATCATCAGCTTGCCCAGCGGCAGGAAGGTGGTGGGAGAGGTTGGCATCGTGTTCTCCTTTGGGTTGTGGGGTGGTCTGTTACTCGCGGTCGGGTGGACAGTCTTGCGCTTAGCGGGTGGCTTGGATTTTTAGGACGAGGACGCCTCCGGCCAGGCACATCGCACCTGCCAGGAGATAGAGCCCCGTGTAGCCCCCGAGCAGGCTGAGAGCGATCGCGGCGATGGAGGGGGCGAGCGTGTTCGGCAGCAGGACGGCGAGGTTGATCAGGCCCATGTGGGTCGCGCGCTCCTGCTCGGTGGGGAGCACGGCGTTGACGAGCGCCTGGTCGATGGCCTGGTACACGCCCCAGCTCAGCCCCAGGATCACAGCGCCAACGACGACGATCGTGAAGGAGCTGGTGAAAGCCAGCATCGCGCAGGCGGCGGCCACCCCGGTGGCGGAGAAGAGGATGAAGGGCTTGCGGACGCCGAGCTTGTCGGAGAACCAGCCGGACCACAGGGCGGTGGCGACCACGCAGCCGGCGAACACGGCCGTGAGGATCAGCACGCCGAGCTCGGGATCGTGGAAGCCGATGCGGTCGCGCAGGTAGTAGAGCAGGAAGAATAGCGCGATGGCTTGGGCCAGCATCAGCAGCAGGCGGGTGAGGAACATCCAGTAGAAGTCCGGGGCTTCCTTCGGGTGGGGGATGACGCGCCGGGCGGCGGCGAGGCCCGTGGGTTTCGCGCTCGCGGCACCAGCTTTGGGCTGCTCAGCTGCTGGTTCAGCACCGCGGGCCGAGCTGGCCGCCGGGCTTGTGTCCAGGCCCGCTTCCGGGTCGGCGGAGCCTGCGGGCCAAGGGAGTGGCTCCCGGTCGCGGGTGAGGAAGGGCACCGCCGTCGCTAGCAGAACGGCGATGACAGCGGCGTAGGCCCAGGGGCGGGGGAGCGCGACGGAGAGTGCGGTGCCCAGCACGATGCCCAGGGTGTACGTCATACCCATCACGCCGGAGACGGTGCCGAACTGCCGATCGGTGACCTGGTCGGGGACGATGGACTGCGTCGGCGTTACCGCGAGGGCGATGGCGAACTGGAAGACCATCCACGCCGCCAGCAACAGGCCGTAACCCAGGCTGCGGGAATCCCCCGGAAGTGTTGCGGTCCATCCCGCGACACCGAGTGCTACCGAGGAGATCGTGATGCCCGCGATGATCCACGGGGTGCGGCGGCCCAGCGAGGAGCGCGTCCGGTCGGAGAAGATCCCCGCGAGCGGGGAGGCGAGCAGGCTGACCAGCCCACCGGCCGTCATCAACAGTGCGAGCTGGCGTTCCTTGTCCTCCGGGAACCACACCAGGATCTGGGCGGAGAGCAGAAGGTTCGTCGGAGCTGCCCAGGCGATGTTCTGGCCGAGGTACATCAGGCCAAAGCGCGAGATCCATCCCCGGGAGACTTCTTGCTTGGGGCTTTGCACAACAGTCACGGGGAAAATCATAGTTTTCACGGCAAACGTTGTGTGCGCTTTTAAGAATCTCCGCCACCGGTCCGTGGGCTCAAAAACTGTGCGCTGACGTGGTAGAATGGTTGGGTCTATTCCAAGTAGAAAGGTTCACCAACTCCAGTGAGCGACGATACTAACGGTGGAGATAACCTGTTCGACCGCATCGAACCGATCGACTTGCAGAAGGAGATGCAGAACAGCTACATCGATTACGCCATGAGCGTGATCGTGGGCCGTGCCCTCCCGGAGGTTCGGGACGGCATGAAGCCGGTACACCGGCGCATTCTCTACGCCATGTTCGACAACGGCCACCGGCCGGAACGCGGATACGTCAAGTCCGCGAAGCCAGTGGCAGAGACCATGGGTAACTACCACCCCCACGGTGACTTCGCGATCTACGCCACCCTCGTGCGCATGGCCCAACCCTGGTCCATGCGCTATCCGCTCGTCGACGGGCAGGGCAACTTCGGCTCCCGCGGTAACGACGGTGCTGCAGCAATGCGTTACACCGAGTGCCGCCTCACCCCGCTGGCGATGGAGATGGTCCGCGACATCCGCGAGGACACCGTCATCTTCCAGCCGAACTACGACGGCAAGACCTCCGAGCCGACCGTCCTGCCCTCCCGCGTCCCGAACCTGCTGATGAACGGTTCCGGCGGCATCGCCGTCGGCATGGCGACCAACATCCCGCCACACAACCTCAACGAGCTCGCGGACGCCATCTACTGGCTCCTGGAGAACCCAGAGGCCGAGGAAGCAGAGGCCCTCGAGGCCTGCATGCGCTTCGTGAAGGGCCCGGACTTCCCGACCGCCGGCCTCATCGTCGGCGAGAAGGGCATCGACGACGCCTACCGCACCGGCCGCGGCTCCATCCGCATGCGCGGCAAGGCCGAGATCGAGGAAGAGGGCTCCCGCCAGGTCATCGTCATCACCGAGCTTCCGTACCAGGTCAACCCCGATAACCTGGTCAGCTCCATCGCCGAACAGGTCCGCGACGGCAAGCTCAAGGGCATCTCCAAGATCGACGACGAGTCCTCCGACCGCGTCGGCCTGCGCATCGTCGTCACCCTGAAGCGCGACGCCGTGCCGCGCGTGGTGCTGAACAACCTCTACAAGCACTCGCAGCTGCAGACCAGCTTCGGTGCGAACATGCTGTCCATCGTCGACGGCGTGCCACGCACCCTCCGCCTGGACCAGATGCTCTCGCTGTACGTCAAGCACCAGATCGACGTCATCGTCCGACGCACCCAGTTCCGCCTCCGCAAGGCCGAGGAAGACGCTCACATCCTGCGCGGCCTGGTCAAGGCACTGGACGCATTGGACGAGGTCATCGCCCTGATCCGCAACTCCGCGACCGTGGATATTGCGCGCGAGGGCCTGATGGACCTGCTGACCGTCGACGAGATCCAAGCCAACGCCATCCTCGCGATGCAGCTGCGCCGCCTGGCCGCCCTGGAGCGCCAGAAGATCATCGACCAGCTGGCCGAGCTCGAGCGCATCATCGCCGACCTCGAGGACATCCTCGCCAAGCCGGAGCGCCAGCGCGCCATCGTCCGCGACGAGCTCGCCGAGATCGTTGAGAAGTACGGCGACGAACGCCGCACCCAGATCGTCTCCGCCACCGGCGACGTCTCCGAAGAGGACCTCATCGCCCGCGAGAACGTCGTCGTGACCATCACCTCGACCGGCTACGCGAAGCGCACGAAGGTGGACAGCTACCGCAACCAGCGACGCGGCGGCAAGGGTGTGCGCGGTGCCGAGCTGCGGCAGGACGACGTCGTCCGTCACTTCTTCGTCTGCTCCACGCACGACACGGTCCTGTTCTTCACGAACATGGGCCGGATGTACCGCCTGAAGACCTACGAGCTGCCGGAAGCGACCCGCACCGCACGCGGCCAGCACGTCGCCAACCTGCTGGAATTCCAGCCGGGCGAGCAGATCGCACAGGTCATTCAGATCCAGTCCTTCGAGGACGCCCCGTACCTGGTGCTCGCCACCGCGCAGGGCCGTGTGAAGAAGTCCCGCCTCACGGACTACGCCACCACCCGGTCCTCCGGCCTGATCGCCATCAACCTCAACGAGGGCGACAAGCTGATCGGCGCGCAGCTGTGCTCCGCGGACGACGACCTGCTGCTCGTCTCCGAGGAGGGCCAGGCCATGCGCTTCACCGCCGACGACGAGACGCTGCGCCCGATGGGCCGGGCCACCGCCGGTGTGTACGGCATGCGCTTCCGCGGTGAGGACCAGCTGCTGGCCATGACGGTCGTGCAGGAAGACTCCGCGCTGTTCGTCGCCACCTCCGGTGGTTACGGCAAGCGCACCCCGATGGAGGAGTACCCGGCGAAGGGCCGTGGCGGCCTGGGTGTTGTGGCCTTCAAGTACCAGAAGTCCCGCGGCAAGCTGATCGGCGCGCTGACGGTCACCGAGGATGACGAAATCCTCGCGATGACCAGCGCCGGTGGGGTGATCCGTACCGAGGTCAATCAGATCCGCGAGACCGGCCGCTCCACCATGGGCGTGCGCCTGGTCGACCTGGATAAGGGAGTTGAGCTCGTCGCTGTCGACCGCAACGTCGAGGAAGAGGCGGAAGAAGAGGTCGCCCAGGTCGAGTCGAAGCCGAAGGACGCTAAGAAGTGACCCCCGAGGGCACTGAGAAAGTGACCTCGGAGGCTAGCGACCAGGCGGCTGACGCGGTCGAGAAGGATTCGGCACCGGCCAAGGACGCGGCCGGGGCCGAGAAGACGGTGGCCGAGACTTCGGTGACCGGAGAGGCGGCGTCTGAGAAGGCGACGTTCTGGAAGGCGCGGGCACCGCGCGGACGGGAGCTGACGCTGACGTCCATCGACGTGCGCTCCGCCGGCCGGCTCGGCCTGGCGGCGGGCTGTGTCACCTTCGCGGTGTGGGTGCTGGCCTGGATGCTCCTGTGGCTCGTGCTGGCGGTGGCCGGCGTGTGGGGCCGCATGAACTCCCTGCTGGCCGACATCGCGGGCTTCGGCGGGATCTCTGGCTGGGGCGTGCTGGGCGCGGTGGCGCTCGTCGGCGTGCTGGAGTTCTTCGTCGTCTGGGGCATCGTGCCGCTGGCTGCGCTGGTGTACAACGCGGCGGCGGACGTCCTCGGCGGGCTGAAGGTGCGCGTCGCGGGCGCGGAGGACGCGGCGGCCGTCCCGGACAACGCGGCCGCGCCGGAGACGTCGACAGCGCCGGAAGAGGCCTAGCTCAAGGCCGCGCGCTCCGAGGTAAGAAAACTGCATAAAACAGGGGCTGAACTGGCGATTTGGTTAATAGCGCATCGCATGGATACACTAGTCCCTGTTCGAAGGGCCTATAGCTCAGGCGGTTAGAGCGCATCGCTGATAACGATGAGGTCGGTGGTTCGAGTCCACCTAGGCCCACCATTCGAACACACTTCGAATGAAGTTCGGGGCATTAGCTCAATTGGTAGAGCATCTGCTTTGCAAGCAGAAGGTCAGGAGTTCGATTCTCCTATGCTCCACAACACGAACCCCAGGTCGCAAGGCCTGGGGTTCCTTTGCGTCTGGGAAATGTGGGGCCTTGCTGTCACACTAACTGGCTGATTTCTTTGGGGAGTCCGCCCGCTTCGGCTTTTCCGGACATATTATGAGCGCATGGTTAGGGCAACGAAAGTTCTTCTCGATGGATACGGCGTCCCCGAGTCACTCCGTTGGCACCAGGGGGCCCTCTATTTCGTGGACATGGCAACCGGCACTCTTCACCGCTGGACTAAATCAGGTGGGGAAGAAGTCTTGGGCGAAATCCCCGGTCGCGCGGGCGGCCTGGGCTTTCTGCCCAACGGTGACATGCTCATCGTCTCCATGGACCAGCACGTCATCTGGCGGCGCAGCACCGACGGCGAGCTGACACAACACGCAGATATCAGTGCTTACTGCGGTGGCCACGCCAACGACATGATGGTCACGCCTGATGGATACGCCTACGTGGGCAACTTCGGTTTTGATTACCACGCCTTCCACCGGGAGAACGCGAACTCCCACCTGTACAAACCACCGGGACCGCCCTCGACGCGAGTGGTGTGCATCGCCCCGGACGGCACGATTGCAGGAACCGGCCCGGACATGCTCTTCCCCAATGGAACGGTGCAACTGCCTGGCGGCTCCGTCGTTATCGCCGAGACCCTGCGCTTGCAGTTGACCGAATGCGATGTTGACGATGACGGCGTGCTGGTCAACCCGCGGCCGTACGCCAAGCTCATGCCCGAATTCCTGTGGAAGCAGCTCAACTCCGGTTCACCGCTGGGCACCATCGTCCGCACGGCCGCCGGCGTGCTGGAAAACCCGCACATCGCCAACGCCCTGCCCATCTCGCTGGCCCCCGATGGGATTGCGTTGGATAGTGACGGTCGGTCAATCTGGATTGCCAATGCCACGCGTGCGGAGGTTGTGCTCGTAAAGCCCGGCGGGCATGTCGTGGAGCGCATCCGCACCGGCAACAAGACGCTCGACGTGGAGCTGGGCGGCGATAACGGACGCACGTTGTTCTGCGCCACCACGATTAACGATGACCCTACGATCGGTGGCCCCGCGCGCAAAGGTTGCATCGAGATCATCGACCTGGAGGGGGCATAAGCATGAGCGTCGTCCTGATCACCGGCGCCGGTCGCGGCATCGGCGCAGCAACCGCTCGCGCAGCAGCCCAGGCTGGCTACGACGTCGCCGTCACGGACATCAACGGCGACGCCGCCCGCTCCGTTGCTGAAGAACTACCCAGGAACGTCCGCGCCATCGGTGTGGACCACGACGTCCGCGACGAAGAAGCGTGGTCCACGGTCTTCCGGGAGGTGGAACGCCAGCTCGGGCCGGTGGACATCCTGGTAAACAACGCCGGGATGATCCACACCGGCTGGGCACGTGACCTCACAAATGATCAACACCGCCAGATGATGGACGTAAATTTCTTTGGCCCCATGTACGGCACGCTGGAAGCCATGCGGTACATGAAGGACCGCGGCGGGCACATCGTGACTGTGTGCTCCATGACGAGCTTCCTTCCCTTGCCCGGCTACTCCTCCTATGGCGCGACCAAGCATGCGTTGCGCGCATTCATCAACACCGTCGCCATCGAGGAGCGCGCTAGCCGCGTGGCGTTCACACTGGTGCACCCGCCCGGGGTACGGACGGAGATGCTGGAACAGGAAAAGCGCGACCCTTCGGCGGTGGCGGCTTTCGCTGAGAAGTCCGTGGGCCCGGAGGTCATTGCCGAGACCATCGTCCGATCCTTCAAGAAGCGCCCGCTGTTCGGCAGGCCAGCAGAGATCGTGTTCCCCGCGCTCGGCGGCCGCTTCCAGCGCTGGGTGGGCGCGCAGGCGGTCCTCATGCGCCTGGCGATGCCCTTCGTTCTCGCCAGTGGGCGGCGGGCGCTGCGGAAAGGGTGAGGGAAAAGGACAGTGACGCGGCACCGTAGCGGCATCATCAGGGAATTATCAGGGCATTTGGATACGCGCAGGTGAGAGGCCTGAATGGGTAACAGCGGGCAGGGTGAAAAGCCAGATTTCCGCGAATTCGCTTGACGGACGGGGGTGCGTGGTGGGTAGGTTGGCGAACTCGTAACCACATCGTTACCGAAAGACGAAGGAGCGAATACTTTATGCGCAAGTCCGTCAAGACCAACCTGACCCGCCTCGCAATGGCAGCCGGCGTGATCGCAGCACCGGCACTGGTTGCACCGACGGCAAACGCAGCAACTGTTGGCCAGTGGGATCAGGTCGCAGCATGTGAGTCCGGCGGCGATTGGCACATCAACACGGGCAACGGCTACTACGGTGGCCTGCAGTTCTCGGCCCAGACCTGGGCGGGCTTCGGTGGCACGCAGTACGCACCGACCGCTGACCAGGCCACGAAGGCGCAGCAGATCGAGATTGCTGAGAAGGTTCTGGCCGGCCAGGGCGCTGGCGCATGGCCGAACTGCGGCGGCCCGGTTGCCTAAGGGGGCTCCGCACATCCTGCGGGGATAGGCCCCGCGCATCTGGACATAGCAATCCGGCAGTATCGCCCCGGCAATAGTACGGCCGGGGTTTTGCTGTACCTGCCTGTACCGGCCGGAGGGCGCGTTAAAAACAAGGTCTAACCCCTCCAGTGAGCAGGATCACAGCCTAGAAAAACAAAGAAATTTCCGGGTGCTGACCTGCGCATTCGCGGGCGAAATGAAATTAAATTTCGCGTTGACTTTTAAAATCTTTTCCAAACCGTTATTATCGTTTTTGCCGGGTTGATGTCTGCCCAACCGCATATCCTCCAACCCCCCCTGATGAGGATGGTTGGGATGTGACTCCCCGGAAGTAAAGCCATCGAGCATCCCCCCCCGCTCGATGGTTTTGCGCTTTCTACCCCAATTTTTCAGGCCAGCGGTGAGCCACGCCCACAGCTCCATCTAGCATGGATGGCACAAGAGTTGAGAGAACTTTCGGCACCACCCTTGAGCCAGGAAGTGAAAGATTGTCCGCTGCACTGATCACCGCCCACGTCCTTGCCATCCTCGTTGGCATCACCATCGGGCTCTTCGGTGGCGGTGGGGCAATCCTCATGGTGCCGATCCTCAGCTATATCGCGGGCTGGCCCACCCAGGAATCCATCACCGGCTCCCTGTTCATCGTCGGGATCACCAGCTTGTTCTCGACGTTCCTGCACGCCCGCCCCACCAAGGAACAGCGGGAACGGGGACATAAAAAAGGAAACGTCCGGTGGGGGACGGGCGTCGTCTTCGGTGGGCTGGCGATGCTGGGCGCCTTCGCGGGCGGGCAACTGACCGCCTTGCTGCCCGGCATCGTCGTCATGACGATCTTCGCCATCGTGATGATCGCCTCCGGCATCGGCATGGTCCGCGGCAGGAAACCGTCCGCACCAGCAGCACCGAGCGCCACGGACGGGAAAGCGACCCCGAGCAGCGTAGGAACCGCAGCGAGCCTGCCACTGACCCGGGCGCAGAAGGTGAAGATCGTCCTCGCAGCCCTCGGCATCGGCGTGATCTCCGGGCTGGTCGGAGCGGGCGGCGGCTTTCTCGTCGTCCCGGCCCTGGCACTGCTCGTGGGCTTCACCATGCCCGCCGCGGTCGGTACCTCGTTGCTGGTCGTGGCGATGCAGTCGGCCTCGGGGTTCTTCTCCCACATCCTCCACGTGGACGTCGACTGGCAGGCGCTCGGCAGCCTCACCGGGCTCGCGATGGCCGGCACGATCCTTGGCACGCTGCTGGGCTCCCACATCCCTGCGGCGAAGTTGAAGCGCGCCTTCGGGGTCTTTGTGCTGCTGATGGCGGCGGTCGTGCTCGCGCAGGAGTACCTGCTCGCCTAGGCGCACGCCTCCTGGTTGAGGCGGTTTAAGCGTTGACTAAGCTGCTTGGGGCTGCCGGCAGGCGCTGGTGAGAATCAGCCACCGGCCACCAACCCCCGAGACGAGCGAAGGAGAGCCACGCGAGATGACCGAACCCACTGGCGCACCCGCAGGGCGTGCACAGCGCGCTGCCCGCCCCAGCATGTTGATCGCCCTGCTGGGGATCTTCTTTGTCGGGCTGAATCTGCGCCCGGCGATCATTTCCGTGGCCTTCGTGATCCCCGATATCCGTAGTGATCTCGCGCTCGGCGCCACCGCGGCGGGCCTGTTGACGACCGTTCCGCTGCTCGCGTTCGTCCTTCTTTCCATGCGCGCCCCAGGGTGGGGACGTCGGTTCGGGCTGGCCCGCACCATCCTGGCGGCCCTCGTGATCCTGATGGTGGGGTTCGCGATCCGCCTGGTGCCTAGCGCTACTGCGCTTTTCATCGGCATGGCCGTGGTGGGCGTGGCGATCACGATCGGCAATGTGCTGTTGCCGGCGTTTATTAAGGCGCGTTACCCGGATAAGGGCGGCATTCTCATGGGCGTGTACACCGTGAGCCTGTATGCGGGCCCGGCCTTGGCCAGTGGACTGACGCTGCCGATCGCCCGGGCCACGGGGTCCTGGCGGATCGCGCTGCTGAGCTGGGGGATCCTCGCGGTGATTGCGTTGCCGCTGTGGCTGCCGCAGGTTGGTCGCGTGAAGCTGCGGCCGGGCACCCCGGCGGCGACGGTGCAGCTCACGGAGAATAGCGGGGTGTCGGGCGCTGCGGAGGGTGCCAGCGCAGGGGAGGAGCCCGCCGATGCCTCCAATGCAGCCTCCGGCGCGGCATCTAGTGCGAAGGCGGCCCCACCGGCAATCGCGATGAGCAGCATGCTGCGCTCTCCGTTGGCGTGGGCGGTGAGCGTGTACTTCGCGGTGCTCTCCGTGCTCTTCTACACGGTCAACGCGTGGCTGCCGACGATGTTCCTGGAGCAGGGACGCGGGGAGAATGCGGGCGGCGAGATGCTCACCGTCGTGAACCTCGTGGCCATCCCGTGCGCCCTGGCGGTGAGCATTTTTGTGCACCGCACCCGCAGCCAGGTGTGGGCGACCTCCATCGGCTCGGTGGGCCTGGGCGTGGGCCTGGCGGGCATGTACTTCGCGCCAGCGCACTTGGGCATGGCTTTCGCGGTGTTCTTCGGTATTGGGCACGGCACTGCCACGGGTATTGCGTTCTCCCTGGCGATGCTGCGCACCCGCACGGTGGCGGGCACGGCGGGGCTGGGCGCGCTCAGCCAGACCGCGGGCTATACCTGCTCCGCGATCGGCCCGGTTGGCGCGGGCGCGTTGCACGACGTGCTCTCCGGCGGGGGAGTGGCCCAGCCGTGGTCCGTCGTCATGGCTGGCCTGGTGGCCCTGGTGGTGCTGCAGTTCCTCGCCGGCCTGTGGGCAGGTCGCGACCGCTACCTGGAGGACGCGCTCAACAACTAGCGCGCTGGGCAGCTAGCGCGCTGGGCTAGCTTCCCTTCGGCCCGAGCTCTTCCTCCAGTACCTCCTGGACGACCTTCATCGCACTCAGTGCTGCAGGCGCCCCGCAGTACCCGGCGGTGTGCAGCACGGCTTCGGTGATCTCTTCGCGGGTCAGCCCATTACGCAGGCCGCCGCGGACGTGTCCGCGCAGCTCACCGGTGGCCCGCAGCGCGACGAGCATGCCAATATTCAGCAGGCTGCGATCCCGCTTCTCCAGGCCGGGCCGGTTCCAGATGGAACCCCAGACGGTCGCGGAGATGTGCTTCTGCAGCTCCTCGCCGTCCTTACCCGCGTTGCGCTCCAGCGCGGCGTCCACGAAATCATCGCCCATCACCGCGCGGCGCATCTCGATGCCGGCCTCGTAGGCGGTGTCCATTGCCTCCGCTAGGGACTCGTTCCTCTTCGTCTCTTCCGTCATGCTCTCGCCTTTCGTGTGGTGTTGTGGTTGTGGTGCTGTGTTTTTTAGCGACGTCGCCCGCCTCAAGCAGGCGCTGACCCCAGCTTAGAACCCGGTGCAGACACGCCCCGCGCAGCGGCACGATGATCGTCTCGGCGTGCTTGGTGATCACCTGCGTGATCGTTTCCTGCTCGTCGGTGGCGGGTCAGTCCATCTGCAGAACGGTGCGCAGCTCTGCGAACAGTTCCGGGCGGACCTGGTGGGTGACCGTCCGGCCTACTCGCACCTTCTCTAGCAGGCCGGCTTCAGTCAATCGTTTGAGGTGGTGAGACACAGTTGGCTGACTCAGCCCAGACCTCTCTGTTAGCTCCCCGACACTGACCGGGCCACATCCCTCGGCCGCCAACCTCGACAGCAGCCGCAGGCGGGCAGGGTCGGCCAGCACCTTGAACAACGTGGCATAACGCTCGGCCTGTTGCTCGGTCAGGGGGCCAGAACCGAGTGAGCAACAGGAGGCAAGATCAGTGAGTGGAAGGATCTGCGGGAGGGTCATAATTGCCATCCTATATTGACGGTCATCTATATGAAGATTATTTTTAGTATCGATAACCATCAATATGTAAAAGGGGTCTTATGACTGTTTCCCATCGCCCGCGCATGTCCTTTTTAGACCGCTTCCTGCCGGTGTGGATCCTTCTGGCCATGGCTGTTGGCCTACTCCTGGGCCGGACGTTCCCCGGTATTAGTGACGCTCTAGGCGCCCTGGAGGTCGGCGGGATATCCCTGCCTATCGCCCTTGGTTTGCTGGTGATGATGTACCCGCCGTTGGCGAAAGTCCGTTACGACAAGACCCGGGAGATCGTCGCCGATAAACGCCTGATGGGCGTTTCCCTCGTCCTTAATTGGCTGGTTGGCCCGGCTTTCATGTTTACGCTGGCCTGGATCTTCCTGCCTGATCAGCCGGAGTTGCGCACGGGGCTGATCATTGTCGGCCTGGCTCGGTGCATCGCGATGGTGCTCGTCTGGTCGGACCTGTCGTGTGGTGACCGGGAGGCCACGGCCGTGCTGGTGGCCATCAACTCGGTGTTCCAGGTGATTATGTTCAGCGTGCTTGGTTGGTTCTACCTCCAGATCCTGCCTTCCTGGCTGGGGCTGGCGACCACCTCGGCCGAGTTTTCCTTCTGGTCCATCGCCACCTCCGTGCTCGTCTTCCTCGGCATCCCGCTGTTGGCCGGAGTGCTCTCTCGACTCATCGGTGAGAAGACCAAGGGCCGTGCCTGGTACGAGGACACCTTCTTGCCCGCGATCTCCCCGCTGGCGTTGCTCGGCCTGCTGTATACCATCGTGCTCCTGTTTTCCCTGCAAGGCGAGCAAATCACCTCCCAACCGTGGACCGTGGCTCGTCTCGCGGTGCCGCTGCTGATCTACTTCGTGGGCATGTTCGCCCTCGCGCTGGTGGTCACGAAGATGTCGGGGATGAACTACGCGCAGTCGGCGTCGGTGTCGTTCACGGCCGCAGGAAATAACTTCGAGCTGGCCATCGCCGTGGCGGTCGGTACCTTCGGGGCGAACTCCGCGCAGGCGCTGGCCGGCACCATCGGGCCGCTTATCGAGATCCCTATCCTCGTCGGCCTCGTCTACCTCATGCGTGGGATCGGCCCGAAACTGTTCCCGGGTGACCCAACCCTGCCCAAATTGTCCTAAGGAGACGTTATGAAGCCCTCAGTCTTGTTTGTGTGCGTCGGCAACGGCGGAAAGTCCCAGATGGCGGCGGCGCTCGCCGAGAAGCACGCGGGTAGCCAGCTCGGCATCCACTCCGCGGGCACCAAACCTGGCACGTCGCTGAACCAGGAATCGGTCGAGGCGATCGCAGAGGCCGGCGCCGACATGTCGCGCGGCACGCCCAAACCCATCGATCCGGAACTGCTGCGCAGCGTTGATCGCGTTGTGGTGCTCGGCGAAGACGCGCAGGTGGACATGCCCGACGACGCACGCGGCACGCTGGAGCGCTGGCGTACCGACGAACCCTCGCTCCGCGGCATCGAAGGCATGCAGCGCATGCGCCTCGTACGCGACGACATTGACGCCCGTGTGCGCTCGCTTATCGACGAACTCCTGTAACGGCCTTTAATACGCCGGAGTCATCGGGATGCGCTGCTTATTGCGGAACCGTGACGCCTGCATGCGTGCCGGCGACGTGCCGCGGTAGTGGGTGGTGGAGGGGGAGGTTGCGTACTTCGGATTGCTGGACGGTTTTCGGGAGCGTTGCTTCTCGATCCTCACAACGCCGCATTGTGGCACGAATTACACGATTGTGCTTTGTGAGTGGTTGCTTTGTGACCCTTCGGCCTGCGCCCGCAGCCCGTCGATAAACACGTCTACGAGCCACCCCCTGCTACGGGCGAACACCTCTTCTGCGATGGTTGGCAGCGGCCGCGACAGTGTGATGATGCCGAAATGGAAGTCTGGGACGTCGAGGTCGCCGGGGCACAGCCCGTACTTTTTCGCCTCCGTGAGGAGGGGACGGTAGAGGGCTTTTACCTTTTCTATCAGTATGTTTCGTTCCTCTTGGCCCATGTGGGGTGCGAACACGGGCAGGAATTCTTGGCCGACGGCAGGGAAGCCGTTGTCCACCATCTCAGTGATGGCGCAGCGCCACGTCGCCTCGGGGGCGCCGGGGAGGCGGGGAACGTGCTTGTCTACGATCGCGCGCATCTTGTCGATGATGTTTTCCAGCACCGCGCGGTAGAGGTCATCCTTGGTAGGGAAGTGGCGGCTCGCGGTGGCAACACCCACCTCTGCTTCCTTCGCAATGGTGCGCAGCGAGACCTTCGGCCCCATCTGGGCAATGAGCGTCGTGGCCGCCTCTACAAGCGCTTTGTGGTTTTCAGCAGCATCTTTTCGCATATCCGGCACTTTACCCTTGACAACCGAAAAATGAAACAATATGATCCACTTCGTAAAAGCGAAACAGTCTGTTCCACTTGGAGGAAACGATGAGCACAACCGTGGTGCAACAGGAAACCGCCACCACCGATGGCAGCCGCATCAACAACACCAACAGCACCGTGAAAAAGACCATCGCCCTGATTTTGGGCCTGCCGATAATCCTCGGCCTCATGCTGTGGGCGTTTCTTGCGCCCACCTTCGCCTCCGGCCCGGACGGGGTGCCGGTGGCAGTGGCGGGGCCGGAGCCGGTCGTTGAGAAGCTGCGTGCTCAGGCGGAGCAGCAGGAGGAGCACCCGGACTTCGTCGTGGTGAGCTCACAGGACGAGGCTGAAGATATGGTGCGAAACCGCGACGCGGTCGGCGCGATCGCAATCGGGCAGGGCAGCGCCACGGTCTACACCGCTTCCGGTAACGGTGCACCGTACGTGCAGATGCTCAATGGCCTTGCCCAGAACATGCAGTCCTCCGGCATGCCGGTGGAGACCGAGGATCTCGCCCCCACGACCGAGGATGACCCGCAGGCCCAGGGCCTCGCGTTGCTCGGCCTGCCGCTCGCGTTCGGTGGCGTGATCTCCGGAATGCTTGCAACCGTGCTGCTTCGTGGCCGCAAGTGGTCGAAGGTCGCAGTCATCACGGGTGTGCCCATCCTCGGCGCGGGTGTTGCGGTTTGGATGCTGCACGGCATCTACGGCTCGCTCAGCGGCAGCGTGGGCATGGAGTGGCTGGCTATCGCTGCCGGCATCGCCGCAACCTCGTCGGTCACCGCCGGTCTTGGCGCACTTCTTGGCGTGCCGGGTGCTGGCCTCGGCGCGGTGCTGACCATCTTTGTGGCTAACCCGCTGGCCGGCCTGGCCACAGGCCCATGGCTGCTGCCGGCCGGCTGGTCCGCACTGGGCCAGCTCATGCCGATTGGTGCGACCGGCTACCTCGTGCGCTCGCTGAGCTTCTTCGACGGCGCGGACGCGCAGGGTTCCTGGATCGTCCTGTGCAGCTGGATCGTCGTTGGCCTGATTCTGCTGGCCTTCGACCGTTCGAAGGAGAAGACCGCGTAGGTTGTCTCCACCCAAACACCCGTCGAGCGTCGGCGGGTGTTTCTCATGTCCTGTTAGATTCGGCGCACATGGCAACGACGACACAGCTCTATGTTTCTTTCCCCGGCAACGCACGCGAGGTGCTGGAGTTCTACCAATCCGTCTTCGGCGGCGATCTTGAGCTGCTCACCTACGGCGAACAGCTGGATCAAGGGGTGAAGTTCCCCTTCGACCCGCCGTGCGAGGCTATCGCCCACGCCACGCTTACCGGTCCGTTTTCCATTTCGGGCGGAGACGACCTCGAGCGCAATGAAACCAGCCTCAACCGGGGCGACTTCGGCTTCACCGCGTACGTGGAGACGCCGGAGGAAGGTGAGGCGCTCTACGCAACGCTTGCCGACGACGGCGGCAACACCGTCATGCCCTTCGCCCTCGCGTCGTGGGGCGACCACTTCGGCGTGGTGGAGGACAAGTTCGGCGTGCGCTGGAACGTGACCAAGCAGGGGTAGGGCTGCTGACCACGTTCGAGGACACAAAGGACTAGTCGATAAGGGTGTTAGAGGGCATTTCCCCGTATCGCGCCGGTTGGGTGATTCCTTTCGCGAGCAACGGGTGGTTGTCCAATAGCGGCTCGATTGTGTCTTCTAGCCAGTTGGTCGAAATGCCTGAACGGGTAGCGACGTCGTCAAGAGCAACAAGGATTTTGTAAACCGAGTGATCCGAGAAGTTGCGGTAAGTGCGCTTGATTCGTCTTGAAGTTTTCGGTTGTAGACCGGGAACATCAAGCACACGATGGTTCCATAGTTGAGCGCAGTGGGCTACTCGGTTACGTAAGTATACGAATGACTTGACCTGGCCGGGCAGCAATTTGCGCGATGTATTCATCGAGTCTGCGATGTGGTCGAGTACGCCAGAGTCTCCGGAAGCCTCTATGAGACGAGACAAGGTTCCAAATGAGAATGCCTCCACAGCAACCCATATCGGCATTCGGTCATAGGCTTCAGGCTTGTAAGTGCGACCTTGTTTGACGTCATCGCGGTAGTGAGCGACGAAAGCTTCTTTGCTGCGATCTAGGTTGGAAAGCGCGTGCTCTTCGACGCGTTCAGCGTCCTGTTGGGGCGATTGAGTAAACCCCTCACCGCGAGCGAACATTCCGGTTACCCCAACATGTCGACCATAGGCATAAGCGAACTTGGTGCGGAGAAGAATCTCCAGAGGGTGCAGCAGTTCATCACAAACGCTCGCAAGTTCTTGCTCGGCATCGTAAAGCGAACGAATATCGTCGAATGAAGTGCCTTCAAAGAATCGATTGTCGCCTTTTGCTGGGTCATGCTGCCAATGCCGAAAGTACCCAGAGAAACGGTAGTAATTGACCCTCGATAGGAACTCGCTTGCAGCGACGTTGTCATCTACGCGCATACCACGCTGGATGAGTAGATCTACTTGTTGGTCGTAGCTCAGCCAATTTTTCGGCATCGGGCATACACTGGGGTAAGGGAGGGTGTCAGGAAGTTTGTGTGTGAGGCTCTGATTGAGAGGGAGTTTCACCGATAATGACTACGGTGTCACCGAAGAAAGGCCATGACCCGGCGAGGGTCAACGAGATCAGCGAGAAGCTGAT
>NZ_JASODY010000023.1:0-20320 GCF_030212265.1 Corynebacterium sp. UMB9976 | reverse complement strand
AGGAGCCATTCCGGTGGATTGGACAAGAAACGGGCCTGAATAAGGTCTGGAACCTTATTTAAGCCCGTTTTATGCGGCCTGACCAGCGGATAGGCTGAAAATCAGACACACTTTTTGCTACTTAACCCTCAGGAACGCAAAGGAAGGGCCCGGAGGGCACTTCCGGCATCAGCATCAGCTAGTGCTTAGCGCTTGCGGTAGAGGGCCTTGCGCCAGTACTTCGGCTCGGAGGTCACCAGCACTCCGAGGTTGCGGAAGATGCCCTCGTCCACCGAGCCCAGGATCGTGGTGGTGTGGACGTCGCAGCCCGCGAGGTTCTTCAGCTGCTTCAGCGCGGCCCGGGCGTCCTCGGATTCGGCGGCGGACACGGAGAGGGCGATGAGCACCTCGTCGGTGTGCAGGCGCGGGTTCTGGGAGCCCAGGTGGTCGACCTTGAGTGTCTGGATCGGCTCGATGGACTTCGGCGAGAGCAGGTGGATCTCGTCGTCCAGGCCCGCGAGGTGCTTCAGCGCATTGAGCAGCATCGCCGCTGAGCAGCCCAGCAGCTCGCTGGTCTTGCCGGTGATAATCGTGCCATCCGCTAGCTCCAGGGCGCTGCCCGGCTGGCCGGTGCGCTCCTCCACCTCATTGGCGGCGGCCACGACGCGGCGGTCCTTGATGCTCGCACCGACCTTGCTCATGACGATCGCCACGCGCGAGGAGACGGTATCGTCCGTATCCTCCCGGCGCTCCTCGACGAGCGCCTTGTAGTAGCGGCGCACGATCTCCTGCTTCGCGGCCTCGCGGCACAGCTCGTCGTCTGAAATGCATTTGCCCACCATGTTCACGCCCATGTCCGTCGGCGACTGGTACGGCGAGTGCCCGTAGAGCTTCTCCAGCAGGGTTTTCAGCAGTGGGAAGACCTCGACGTCGCGGTTGTAGCTGGTCGCCTGCGTGCCATAGGCCTGCAGGTGGAAGGGGTCGATGACGTTAATGTCGTCCAGGTCCGCGGTCGCGGCCTCGTAGGCGAGGTTGACCGGGTGCTCCAGCGGGAGGTTCCAGATCGGGAAGGTCTCGAACTTCGCGTAGCCGGCGGGGATCCCGCGGCGGAACTCGTGGTAGACCTGCGAGAGGCAGGTGGCAAGCTTGCCGGACCCGGGCCCGGGTGCGGTGACGACGACGAGGTCGCGGGAGGTTTCCACGTAGTCGTTAAGGCCGAAGCCGCCGTCGGAGACCACGAGCTCCGTGTTCGTCGGGTAGCCGGGGATTACCCGGTGGCGGGCGACGTTCAGGCCGAGGCGTTCCAGGCGCTCGGCGAAGGCGACGGCCATGTGGTTGCTGTCTTCCAGCTGGGTCAGCACCACGTTGTTGACCAGGAAACCGCGGTCGCGGAAGACGTCAACGAGGCGGAGGGCGTCCTCCTCGTACGGAATGGAGAGGTCGGCGCGGACCTTGCCACGCTCCAGATCGCGGGCGTTGAGGCAGACGACGATCTCGACGTCTTCCTTGATGTTCTCCAGCATCGCGATCTTGTTATCCGGCGTGAATCCGGGCAGGACGCGGGAGGCGTGATAATCGTCGAAGAGCTTGCCGCCCATTTCGAGGTAGAGCTTCCCACCGATCTGCTCGCGCCGCTCGTTGATGTGCTCGGACTGGAGCTGGATGTACTTCTCGCGGTCGAAACCGATGCGGTGGGTCATGGGCGTAGCTTGTTCCTTTCAAAGCCTTAGCAGCGCTGGGCGCACCGGCCCGCGGAGCACCGTTGCGTGGCTGTTTTACGCCTTTTCACTCTAGACCCGGGCGAACGCGGGCGTAAACTTCTCGCGTTTCCTTAGGGGCTCCCCCGTGCACTTCCGAGGGGTGCAGCCGTGCAGCCTGGATAGTGGGTAACTATATTCGTGGACAATGCCCTTCACGCACACACCGACGCGGGGGCTAAACGATGAGCGAAAGGCCCTGTGATGACGAACCCCTATGACAACAATCCCTATCACGGAGGAACCCCGGATAACGGTGGCTACGGCGGATCGACGCCGAATAGTGGATACAACGGGGCTGCTTCTGGTGACGGGTCTTATGGTAGCGGGTACACCCAGCCCGACGCGGGGGACGCGTTTAACGACTCCCCTGCCAGCCAGGGCTATGGGGCCGATAGCTACGGCGTGCCGATGGGCGATGAGCGCTCCGCTGCCGCCGGTGGTTTCCCCAGCATGCCGGACTACGAGGCCTCGGTGGGCACCGCTCCCCTGGCGCCGTCTCGTCCGGGCCCATGGATTCGCCTGCTGAGCCTCATCATCGACGGAATCGTGGTCAACGTTGCCAGCGCACCAATTTTCCTGATGCTGTCCTCCCAGCAGGAGATCGTCGACTGGTTCCTTAACACCGCCAACGGCATCAATGTCGACATGCCGATGGGCGTTGGGATCGCCTCACTGCTCTCCTTCGTGCTGTGGTTCGTCTACCGCGCGGCGATGGAGTCCAGCGGCATGAAGGGCTCCCTGGGCAAGCTGGCCACCGGCCAGCGAGTGGTGAACTTCGAGGGTGGGCAGCTTAGTTTTGGCCAATCCCTGAAGCGCAATAGCTTCTACCTCATCCAGGGGCTGTTGAGCATCCTGCCCTTCCTCGGATTCATCTACATGATTGTCTACGGCGTGGGGATTTCCCGCGATCCGTACAACCAGTCCCACACGGATAAGTGGGCCAAGGCCTACGTGGTGAAGGCGCTCTAAGCCCCCCACTCCCCTCCGAATTCCCCCGCCGTGGCAGCAGCCCGGCGGGGTTTCTTGTGCCCACTCACCGTCCGCCCACCCGCCTCCCCTTGCTTGGCCACACCCCTCGCGGTCGCTCCGGGGCGGGCGGGTGGTTCAATAGGAGCCATGCTCAATGTGCTCACCGGCTTCGGCGTCGTCGTCCTCATCATCGGGCTCGGCTACGTCATTGGCCGCACGCAGCTCCTGGGCCCCAAGGCTCTCTATCCGCTGAACATGTACGTGTTCTGGATCGCACTGCCCGCCACCCTGCTGCGTTTCATGAGCCATGCGGATCTCGGGCAGATCTTCGGCCCCAACCTCGCGGTGGTGGCGATCAGCAGTCTGCTGACCGGATTCACGAGCTTCGCGCTCTTCTACTGGATCGCCCGCCGCACCGCCAAGGAATCCCTCATCGGGATGCTCGCAGCCAGCTACTGCAATGGCTCCAACCTGGGCATCCCGCTGGCCACCTATCTGCTAGACGACCCGACGCTCACGCTGCCGGTGATCCTCTTCCAGGTGGGTCTCTACGCCCCCACCGCGGTGCTGTTGCTGGATATCGCCGAGGAACGCGGCTCGGGTGCGCAGTCGGACGCATCGCGTCCCCGGCTGGCGCCGGCGGTGGCCTCGGCGCTGTTTAAGTCTCCCCTGCTGATTTCGGCTTTTGTCGGCATGATCCTGGCCTGGATGAACACCCGCTTCGGCTTCGAACTGCCGGCGCTGATCGCGGACCCGATCGATCTGATCGCCCAGTCCATGGTCGCCGTGGCGCTGGTGGTCTTCGGCATGTCCATGGCCGAGGTTAAGGTGCTGCAGCCGGGGATCAGCCCGCGCAAGTCGGTGCTCGTGGCTTCCCTGTTGAAGACGGTGCTGCACCCCACGCTCGCCTTCTTGGTCGGCACGCTGGTCTTCGGTGCGAGCGGGGAGCTGCTGCTGGCGATGGTGCTGATGGGGGCGCTGCCGACGGGGCAGAACGTGTTCACCTATGCGCAGCGCTTCCAGACTCAGCAGGTGCTGGCCCGGGACACCGGGGTGGTGTCCACGGCGATCTCCCTGCCGATCATGGCAGGGATCGTGCTCTTCCTGGGCTAGCTTGGGTTAGCTGGGCGGGCTCCCCTCCCCTGGGCTGGCCGATACCAGCCCAGCCCCTCTGAAGGCGTTACTTCCAGATCAGCAGCGCATCGCCCTGGCCGCCACCACCGCACAGGGAGACGGCTGCCTTGCCGCTGCCGCGGCGGTTGAGCTCGTGGGCTGCGGTCACGAGGACGCGGGCCCCGGAGCAGCCGATCGGGTGGCCCAGCGAGATGCCACCGCCGTGGATGTTGGTCTTCTCCAGCGGGTAGTCCAGGTCCTTGAGGGACTGAGCGACGACCGCGCCGAAGGCCTCGTTGATCTCCAGGAAGTCCAGGTCCCCGGTCTCCCAGCCGGCCTTGGCCAGGGCGGCATTCACTGCCTGGGAGGGCTGAGAAAGCAGCGAGGTATCCGGCCCCGCGGTCTGCCCGGCCGCGCCGACGGTGGCCAGGATGTTCCAGCCCTTGGCCTCGGCATTCTCGCGGGTGGTCAGCACCACGGCTGCCGCGCCGTCGGAGATCTGGGAGGAGGAACCGGCGGTGATGGTTCCCTCCTTGCGGAACGCCGGGCGCAGCTTGGCCAGGCCCTCCTCGGTGGTTCCCGGGCGCACACCCTCGTCCTGGGAGACGGTGATGGTCTCCTTGCGGGTGGCGACCTCGATGGGGACGAGCTCATCGTCGAAGGTGCCCTCGGCGATCGCGCGCTCGGCACGCTGGTGGGACAGCGCGGCGATGCGGTCCTGCTCTTCGCGGTTCAGGCCGGCTGCCTCGGCGTTCTCGTCGGTCTCCACGCCCATGGCGGTGCCCTGGACCGGGTCGGTCAGCCCGTCGCGCTCGAGGGCATCGTCCAGCTTCAGGCCCCCGAAGCCCTTGCCGGCGCGCACGCCTGCGGCGAGGTGCGGGGCGTTGGACATGGACTCCTGACCACCGGCGACGACGACGGTGGCGTCCCCGGCCTTGATCATGCGTGCGCCGCTGATGACGGCGTCCAGGCCGGAGAGGCAGACCTTGTTGACGGTCATGGCCGGGACGTGCATCCCCAGGCCCGCGGCGACGGCGGCCTGCTTCGCGGGGTTCTGCCCGGCGGCGGCCTGCACGACCTGCCCCATGAGGACGTAGTCCACCGGCTCGGTGCCCACGCCGGACCTCTCGAGTACCGCGGAGATAGTGGCGGCGCCGAGGTCGACTGCGGTCTTGCGGGACAGCGCGCCAAGCAGGCGGCCTTGCGGGGTGCGGGCGGCGCCGACGATGACGACGTCCTGTGGCTGCGGGTTCAGTGGCATGGGGTGAAAACCTCCCGTTGTCGGCTGGGCGAGCTATTTATGATGTGATCATCATCTCATAGTTGGCCCCACCGCGTCTGGGTCCTGAGAGATAGAAAAAGGCCGGGCAGCGTTTCTGCTGCTCGGCCCCTCACTAAGCGTTCACACTCTTGCTGTTAGTGCGAGAAATGGCGCTCCCCGGTGAGGTACATCGTCACGCCGGCCTTCGTGGCGGCCTCGATGACCTCGGCGTCGCGGACGGAGCCACCCGGCTGGACGACGGCGCGCACGCCAGCGTTGGCGAGCACCTCGAAGCCATCAGCGAATGGGAAGAAGGCGTCGGACGCGGCGACCGCACCCTTGGCGCGCTCGGCGCCGTCGGACAGGGTGTTTGCGCGCTCGACGGCAAGCTTCGCAGCGTCCACGCGGTTGACCTGGCCCATGCCCACGCCCACGGTCGCGCCGTCGGCGGCGAGCAGGATGGCGTTGGACTTCACCGCGCGCACGGAGCGCCATGCGAATTCCAGCTCGGCGAGGGTGGCCTCGTCGGCCGGCTCGCCGGCAGCCAGGGTCCAGTTGGCCGGGGCGTCGCCGTTGGCGTCGATGACGTCGCGCTCCTGCAGCAGCAGCCCACCGGAGATCGGGCGGGACTCGATGGCGGCGCGGGTCGGGGCGGCGGCCTTGAGGATGCGGATGTTCTTCTTCTGGCTCAGGATCTCGATCGCGCCGTCCTCGTAGTCCGGGGCGACGATGACCTCGGTGAAGATCTCCGCGACCTGCTTGGCCATCTCGACGCTGACCGGGCGGTTGACGGCGATGACGCCGCCGAAGGCGGACATCGGGTCACAGGCGTGCGCAGCACGGTGGGCGGCGGCGATGGACTCCTCGGACACGGCGATGCCACACGGGTTGGCGTGCTTGATGATCGCCACGGCCGGGCGCTCGTGGTCCCAGGCGGCGCGCCACGCGGCGTCGGCGTCCGTGTAGTTGTTATAGGACATCTCCTTGCCGTGGAACTGCTCGGCCTGTGCCAGGCCCGGCTCCTCGCCCGGCGCGGTGTAGACCGCGGCCTTCTGGTGCGGGTTCTCGCCGTAGCGCAGGTCGTGGGCCTTCTCGTAGGAGGCGCCGGACCACGCCGGGAACTGCTCGTCATCCTTGCCGACCTGGGCGGTCAGCCAGCTAGCCACCGCGACGTCGTAGGAGGCGGTGTGCTGGAAGGCCTTCATGGCCAGCTCGGTGCGCTGCGCGAGGGTGAAGCCACCCTCCTTCGCAGCAGCGACGACCTCGTCGTAGCTGGTCGGGTCCACGACCACGCCGACGGAGGCGTGGTTCTTCGCGGCGGCGCGCACCATCGACGGGCCGCCGATGTCGATCTGCTCGATGACCTCGTCGTAGGAGGCCCCGGAGGCGACGGTCTGGGTGAACGGGTAGAGGTTCACGACCACCAGCTCGAAGGGCTCGATCTCCAGCTCCTTGAGCTGGTCAAGGTGGTCCTGCTTGCGGGTGTCGGCGAGGATGCCGGAGTGCACGCGCGGGTGCAGGGTCTTCACGCGGCCCTCGAGGACCTCGGGGAAGCCGGTGAGCTGCTCGACCTCGATGACGGGCACGCCGGCATCAGCGATCTTCTTGGCGGTCGAGCCGGTGGAGACGATCTCCACCCCGGCGGCGTGCAAGCCCTGCGCGAGCTCCTCCAGGCCGGTCTTGTCGTACACGCTGACCAGGGCGCGGCGGATGGGCTTGCGCTCGCCGGTTGCCTGCGCTGGGTTCTTAGAATTCGAAAGTTCAGTCATTGCTGCTGATCTGGGCCTTTCGTCCCTCGATGGTGAGTCCGTTTCCTGCGATCTCGTGCAGGACCTGCACGATCAAACGCCGCTCCACGTGCTTAATTTTTTCGTGCAACGTCTCCACTTTATCGCTTGGGTGCACGTTTACCGCTTCCTGTGCCACGATCGGGCCGGAATCAACCCCGGCGTCCACCACGTGCACGGTCGAGCCGGTGACTTTCACGCCGTATTCGATGGCATCCACGACCGCCTGCGCGCCCGGGAAGGAGGGCAGCAGCGCGGGGTGGGTGTTGATGATGCGGCCCGGGAAGCGATTCACGACGTCGGCGCCGATGATGCGCATAAACCCGGCGGAGACGATGAGGTCGGCGTCCCAGCTTTCGAGTGCGGCGATGAGGTCGCGGTTCCACTGCTCCCGGTCGGTGACCTTGGGGACGTACTCCACCTTGAAGCTCGGCAGGCCTGCCTTCTCGGCGCGGTCGAGCGCGGTGCAGTCGCGGTCCGCGCCGATGGCGAGCAGCTCGACCTTTGCCGAGTCCAGGTTGTCGATGAGGGCCTGGACGAGTGTGCCGGAGCCGGAGGCCAGCGCGACGATGCGCAGCGGCCGGCCCTGGGGCGCGGGCAGTGTGGTGTGGAAGTTCTGGCTCATTAGTTCTCCTCGTTCTCCTCGACTTCACCGTCGGCCTCGCCCTCGTCATCGAGGTCTGCGTTGTCGGGCTCGTCGTTTTCTTCGTCTTCTTCGGTGGCGGTCTCGTCGTCGACATCGACGTCGGCGTCCGCGTTGTCGACCTCTTCGCCTTCTTCGTCTTCTACTGCGGCGTCGGCGGCGCCGTCTTCACCGGGGGTCTCGTCCCCGTCGTTGGCGGTGGCGTCGTCGTCCTCTACATCTTCGCCTTCGGCGACGTCGTCTTCGACAGCATCCCCGTCATCGTTGATGTCCTCGTCCTCGCCGTCGTAGTCCGCGACGTCTTCCTCGTGCTCGGTGTCTTCGTGCTCGCTGTCCTCGGCAGGAGCAACCTCGTCGGCTGGGACGGCCTCGGTGACCGCGGCACCGGCGCGGGCGAAGAACCACATCAACACGGTGGCGGGCAGCAGCAACCAGGCACCCGCCTCGACAGCGGCCAACCACGGCAGTGGGCCGGTGATGCCGACGGTGCCCAGCACGCCGCGCGCCAGCCACGCGCCAATGAAGGCGAGCACCAGGGCAGCAACCCCCGCTCCCAGGCCCGTGAAGACCGGGGACTCCACGTAGCTTCGCTGGCGCACGAAGCGGTAGACGGTGGCCACGGCGACGATCGCGGGGATCGCCAGGAGGAATGGCCCGCCCGGGATGGGCGCGTTCGGCGCGGCCGCCAGGATCGGCAGCGGAGGCAGCTCGACGTTGGTGATGTTGAAGAGGCTGAACAGGCCAAAGCCGAGGTTGTACTCCCCACCCAGCAGAACGGCTGCCGCGCCGATGACGACATTCGGCAGGTAGAGCAGAGCCAGGAGGGTCAGCCCCACGCCAGGCCAGAAGCCCGGCGCGATCTCATAGGCCGCGCGGAAGGCGGACCAGTTGCCGATCAGGGCGATCACCACGCCCAGCAGGCCGGCGACACACATCCAGCCCAGGAAGTTCCGGCCCAGGCGGACGGATTCCACGGGCCAGGTCGGCCAATGGCGGCGCAGCAACAGGGCCCGCCAGATACGCCCCCGCATGCCGATGGCCACGGCAAGACCATTAACAAGGAAGGTGTTCAGCAGGGCCCGCCCCAGGTGGGGCGCCTGGACGTCGAAGACGCGACCGGCATCCAGGAGCATGAGCCAGGCGATAAAGGTCAGCACCAACGGCAGGCCGATGCCGAGGGTGGCGAAGACCCTTAAACCCCGGACGCTGACCTTGTCCCCCAACGCCTTCGTGATGCGGCGGGAATGCCCGAGGATCACGGCGATCGCGGGAAGCAGTGGGACGAAGCCCAGCTCCACGCCCTGCATTTTCAGCGGGGCGGCGTTGGCCACCATCCAAACGCTGGCGAGAACGCTGGGCACCATCGAGAACTTCGCGCCGATGCCCACGATCACCGCGAAGGTCAGGGCGATCGCGATCGTGACCCCGTGGTTAGCCAGCAGGGTGGGCAGGAAGCGTTTGATGTGGGGGCGCCACAACTCCCAACGGTGCTTCAGCCCCGCTCCCCTGCCCGGCTGCTGCCGCTGGCCGGTGCGCGGGACGGTACGCTCGCCGCGTTCCGAGCGGTGGAAGCGGTCCTGGGAGCTATGACCTGCCGGGGAGCGCCCGGCCGGGGTGGCCTGAATAGACGACGGGCGTGCCGGTGGGCGCCGGTGGGGGCCGGCCGGGCGGCGTCCCGCCTGGCGGGCGGCACTGCGGCGCGGTCTGGAACGGGGGTTGTCGGCTTGTCTACTCACAGTGTCTATTGTGCCTGCCCCTGACCGCACTGTGACATTCACTGCACCTTCCGGCGTTTCCGGGCGAAGACGGGGCGAGCCTCGCATGGCTGCTGCGCTGGTCGAAGCTGGCGAGGGGGCGAAGGCATGGAAACGCGGACGGGCGGAATGTGACTTTACCCACCCTTTTGGGTGTATCACGCAGACACGGGGACGAAACACCCCACATTAACCTGCAGAAAAGAAGCTCTGAGCTGCACTTTCACCCCGCTCCCCCGCCATGCACCCGTTAATCACACCAGCCACAGCGTTCACTTGTCGTTATATTCCCGCAATATTGGTTGAAACATACGAAAGGACACAATAAAGTAACTTTCGTTCATAACGATCTGGTTACGAAACACCAGCGAGTAGATCACTGTCTCCAAAGCTTGAAAGGGCAAGGAACGTGCAGAAGACCTCCAGCACCCGGCGCGTTGGCCAGCACCGCAAGGTAGATAACAGCGCCAAGCGCCGTCTCGCATTGGTCGCCGTTGCAACGGGTGCCGTCTCCACGGCTGGCGCCGCAGGCGCTACCGCTGGCGCTCAGCAGGCAAACTCCGCTACCCCAGCTGATGGCTCCATCGAGCTGGCCGCCGACTCCTCTTTCCTGGCCCAGGAGGCCGGGGGCAGCTCCGCGGCTGACGCCCCGCGCATCCTCGAGGTCCCGCAGCTGCAGGAGACCACCGCGGACCTGTCCGCACAGCTCTCCTCCGCTCTGGAGTTCGCCAAGCAGCGCGCTGCCGCTGATGCCGCATCCCGCGCCCCGCAGGCGGCTAAGCCTGCCGAGGGCTCCTTCACCTCTGGTTTCGGCGCTCGCTGGGGCACCAACCACAACGGCGTGGACATCGCGAACGCCATCGGCACCGCGATCCGCGCAGTCAAGGACGGCACCGTCATCGACGCTGGTCCGGCTTCCGGTTTCGGCAACTGGGTGCGCGTCAAGCACGACAACGGTGACATCACCGTCTACGGCCACATCGCCACCATCGACGTCTCCGTCGGTGACCGCGTGACCGCTGGCCAGAAGATCGCCGGTATGGGCAACGAGGGCTTCTCCACCGGCCCGCACCTGCACTTCGAGATCCACCCGAATGGCTCCGGCCCGATCGACCCGGTGCCGTGGCTGCGTGACCTGGGCATCGAGATCTAGCTCGACGCGTACGCGAATAGCTCCCACCCTGCTGCACACGGGGTCGGGAGCTATTCTTCTTGTTATACGATCCCTCCGGGCTTGTTAGAGCGACCGCTCTGGGTTAGTTAGAAGACCGCTCTGGGGCTGCTATAGAGCACGACCCTAGGGGCGGTGCCACCCCTCCCCTAGAGCTTCTCCATCGGCACGCCACCAAAGAGCATGAGGCGCACGGTGCCGCGGCTGCCGAAGTCGATCATGACGGTGGTGTGGCTGCCCGCACCATCGACGCTCTTGACGGTGCCCAGGCCGTACTTATCGTGGTTGACGCTATCCCCCACGGCCAGCTCCAGGGGCTTGCCGCTGCGGTCTGTGGCCTTCTTCTTGCCCTTCGCGGCCGCACCCTTGCCCGCAGGCTTGCCCGGCCGGAAGCCGGTGGAGTTGCCGCCGGACGCGCCACCAGAGCCACTTCCTGCAGAGCTAAATCCGGAACCAGCACGGCCCGCACCGAAGGTACGCCCGCCGTCGAAACCGCCACTCCGGCTGCCGTAGCCGCCAGAACCACCCGAGCCCCAGCCCCCGGAGCGGCCCCAGCCACCCGAGTAACCAGAGCCACCGCCGAAGCTGGAGCCATCGGCATAGCCACCGCTGCCCCAGGATCCCGCCCAGTCCGGTTCCTCGCGGAGCCACTCCACCAGTTCCTCGGGCACCTCGGAGAGGAAGCGCGAGGGCGGGTTATTCACGGGCGCGCCCCAGCCGGAGCGAGTGATCGCGCGGCAGATGTAGAGCTTTTCCTTCGCACGGGTAATGCCCACGTACGCCAGGCGGCGTTCCTCGGCGAGCTCCGTCGGGTCGCTGAGCGCACGCATGTGCGGGAACTGGCCGTCCTCCCAGCCGGTGAGGAAAACCACCGGGAACTCCAGCCCCTTGGCGGTGTGCAGGGTCATCAGCGTGATCTGGCCAGCGCCTTCTTCCGGGATCTGGTCGGCGTCGGCGACCAGGCTGACCCGCTCCAGGAAGGCCTGCACGCTGCCCAGCGGGGCCTCGCCCTCGTCGAGCATCGCGTCGGCGACGTCCTGCTTGAGCTGCACCTCGGGCTGCACCGCCTTGCCTGCGGGCATCTCCTCGTAGGCCTTCTGGTGGGCGGCCTCCTGGCTGAACTCGTGGCCCACGCTGATCAGCTCGTTGACGTTATCCAGCCGAGTCTGGTCCTGCGGGTCATTGGACTTCTCCAGCTCGGCCCGGTAGCCGCTCTGCTCCACGATGGCGGCGATGATCGCGCCCAGGTCCGGCAGGCCCAACGGGCTGCCGTCGGAGGCGCGCAATTCCGCATCCTCGACCGTTTTCCGCAAGTTCTCCATCATCCTGAGGAAACCCGCGATGGCGTTGCGACCGCGCCCGCCGAGACGTGCGACCTTGTCCTCGGCGGCGTCGCGCAGCCCTTGCGCGAAGCTCACCCCCTGCGCTTCAGCGTGGACGGTGACCTGCGCGAGCGCCCGATCGCCGATGCCCCGCCGCGGGGTGTTGATGATGCGGCGCAGCGCGACCGTGTCCTCCGGGTTATCGAGCACCTTGAGGTAGGACACGATGTCGCGGATCTCCTTGCGCTCGTAGAAGCGGGTGCCACCCACGACCTTGTACGGCAGCCCGGAGCGCATGAGCACGTCCTCCAGCGCGCGGGAGGCGTTGTTGGTGCGGTACATGATGGAGATATCCCCGTAGGCCACGCCCTCGTCGACGAGCCGGTCGATCTCGCCTGCGATGAAGCGGGCCTCGTCGTGCTCGTTATCCGCCACGTAACCGGCGATCTTCTCGCCCTGGCCGAGGTCGGTCCACAGCTTCTTGGGTCGCCGCTCGGTGTTGCGGTCGATCACGGCGTTCGCCGCGGAGAGGATGGTCTGCGTAGAGCGGTAGTTCTGCTCCAGAAGGATGGTGTGGGCGTTCGGGTAATCGCGCTCAAATTCCTCGATATTGCGGATCGTCGCGCCACGGAAGGCGTAGATGGACTGGTCCGCATCACCCACCACGGCGAGCTCACCGCCCCCGCTGCCCTCCTCGCCGACCAGGGTGGAGACCAGCACGTATTGCGCGTGGTTGGTGTCCTGGTACTCATCGACGAGGACGTGGCGGAAGCGGCGACGGTAATGCTCCGCGACCTGCGGGTTATTGCGCAGGATGCCGACGACCTCGCCGATCAGGTCGTCGAAGTCCACGGCGTTCGCCGCCCGGAGGCGCTTTTGGTAATCCGCGTACAGGGAGGCAACAGTCTGCTTGTGGAAGTTGCTGTCCGCGTCCGCCGCGGCCTTCGCAGCGGCAGGCCCGACGAGCTCGTTCTTCCAGTTGCTGATCGTGGACAGCACGCCACGGGGCGCGAATTCCTTGACGTCCAGGTTGTGGTCCTTGATGACCATGGTGATCAGGCGCTTGGAATCATCTGAATCGTAGATCGTGAAGTTGGTGTTCAGCCCCGCCACGAGGTGGGCGTTGCTGCGCAGGATGCGCACGCACATGGAGTGGAAGGTGGAGACCCACATCCGCTCGGCGGCGGGACCAACGAGGTCGGCGACGCGCTCGCGCATCTCCGCCGCAGCCTTGTTGGTGAAGGTGATCGCGAGGATCTGCCAGGGCGCGACACCGGTGGATAGCAGCCAGGCGATGCGGCGGGTCAGCACGCTGGTTTTCCCTGATCCCGCGCCCGCGACGATGAGCAGCGGGCTGCCGGTGTGCTGCACGGCTTCCTTCTGCTGCGGGTTGAGCCCGGCCAGCAGTTGCTCGCGGTTGTCCGGCGCGTGGCGTCGGTCGAAGGGGCTCGCTGCTGTTGTGTCAGGACGTCGGTTCCCGCTGCTTGCGGTTCCCAGGAAGTCGTCGACGTCCCCGGTGCGCTGCGCTCCCTGACGTGGCTGGCGCTGCCCCTGCGACTGACTCTCCGTCGGCTGCGCGGGGGCGTGCTCGCCCTGCGCACCCGGCTGGGCCGTGGCCTCGTTCATGAGCGCGACCAGCTCCTCGTAGCCCGCGGGTGGGGCGTCCTCCGGGGGCGGGGCCGCATCAAACCCAGGGTCGAACTCAGGGTCGAACTCCGGCTCTGGCAGCGGCAGTTCCTCGGCCTGTTCTGCCTCCGGTCCGCTCGCACCGGTGGCTGGCTGCTCGCCGGTGTGGCTGGCCGCCTGGCCCGCCGGACGTGCGGCACCAGGGGTCATGGGAAAGAGGCTGTCTTGCTCATCAGGAGTGTTCATCGTCTACCAGGCTAGTAGATGCCCCAGACACGGCTGCGCGACGTACAATCAAAGCTATGACTAGCGAAGATGGCGCAGCGATGAACCCCGGCATCGGGGATGGGCCGGAGGCTCCGGCTAAGGACTTCGAGGTGCGCATGCCCTCCGGTACCGATGATCCGCTCTCCGATGAGGAGATTCAGAAGTATCGCCAGGAGATCAACCGGATGGACCGGACGATCATTGATGCGATCCACCGCCGCTCCGCCGTCTCGAAGGCCATCGGCAAGACCCGCCTGGGCTCCGGCGGTACCCGCCTGGTCTACACCCGTGAGGTGGCGATCATTAACCAGTTCCGCGAGGAGTTCGGCTCCGAGGGCGTGGAGATCGCCAAGGCGCTGCTGCAGCTTGGCCGCGGTCGGCTGGGCTAGCCCCGCCTTCACTCCCTGAGGCCCCTGCGCACCCTACCCCAACGCGCAGCTGCCCCCGACGATGTGTCGTCGGGGGCAGCTTTATGACCGAGGGTTCTGCGCTCGCGCTTGGGCGCCAGGGACGTTGCTGTGCGTCGGCACGCCAGTGCTGTGCACTAGCGTCTTCCGCTAACGCTATCCGTTAGGGCAGGCGGAAGCCCGCACCCGAACCGCCGAGCGCTTTCATGTCCGCCGCGATGGCATCCCAGGTGGTGGACACCGCTGGGGAGTGCAGCGGGCCCTGCAGCGGGGTGGTGCAGCTCGGCAGCGGCTGGAAGCCGCCGTTGAGGATGCCGACCAGGCGGCCGCCCGCGTAGACGGGTGCGCCGGAGTCCCCGAGGGATGCGCAGATGTGGCTCACGAAGGTCTGGCCGAGTTGCCCCAGCACCGGACCGCACTTGGTACCGGTGGCCACACCGGTCTTGCAGGCCGCGTTTGGCACGCCAGGCACCGGGCCGCCGATTCGGTTCAGCGCGACGCGGCCGTAGTTCCGGGTCAGCTGAACGTCGGGGCGAAGGCGGATGACGGAGTAGTCCAGGTTGCCGAACTTCACGACCTTGCCGATCACACCGGCCTCGGGAGCGTCGAGGGAACGCACCGGGCTGCCCGGCACGCCACAGTGAGCGGCGGTGATTCCCACCTTGTTGCCCGCAGCATCAATGCCCGCCACCGAGAGGGTGCAGATGCTGTCGCCCACCATGATCGGGGTGGATGGACCCAGCAGAGCGCGAGGCTTGATGCGCTGCTGGGCAGCCGGCGCGGTGGGCGAGGTGAAGTAGTGCCCCGGCACGCGGTGTGGGCCTGGCTGGCCGGTGGCCGTGAGCGCTGCGTCGAGGGAGCCCATCGGGTTGGCCGCCGCCTGCCCGGCCGTGCCGACGCCCAGCCCGGCAGCGATGCCGAGGCTGGCGAGCAGACCCGCAGCACCTCGCAGGATGCGCCCGCGCAGGGTGCGGTGGTGGCGGGCATGGGTCCGGGTGGTGCGCTGCATGGCGTGTTCCTTATGTGACAGGTGGGGCTCGATTCCCTCTAACCATAGCGCCCGCACCAGACACCGCCTACGCCAACGCGCATGGCGGTCCTGGCGCTACCCCCCCCAACACCACCCCACCCCAAAGTTCAATACATTGAACTTGGTGATTCATTGAACTGAACACTATTCTTGGCTGTCATGAGTATTAGCGTCCAGAACTTGAGCGTGAGCTACGGCGCGAACACCGCGATTCGGAACATCAGCTTCACCCTCGACTCCCCCGGCATGCACGGCATCATCGGCCCCAATGGCTCGGGCAAATCCACCCTCATGAAGGCGATGCTTCAGATCCTGGACAAGCGTCACGTCCACGGCACAAGCACCACCGGCACCCCTGCCGACTACCCCGTCACCCTCGACGGCAAGGCCCCCGCCGAGCAGCGCCGCGCAATCGCGTATATCGAGCAGCGCTCTGACCTCGACCGCAACTTCCCCACCAGCGTCTTCGACACCGTCCTGATGGGCACTTACCCGCGCCTGGGGCTCTTCCACCGCCCCGGCAAGGCCGAGCGCAAGGCAGCCACCCAGGCTCTCAAGGACGTCGACATGTGGGACTTCCGCCACCGCCACATCAGCGAACTCTCGGGTGGACAGTTCCAGCGCGTCCTCTTTGCCCGCGCCATCGTCCAGGACGCGGAGTACATCTTCCTGGACGAGCCCTTCGTCGGCATCGACGTCCCCAGCGAGAAGACGATCGTGACCCTGCTGCGGCAGATGGCGGACGCGGGCAAGCACGTCGTCGTCGTGCACCACGACATGAACACGGTGCGCGACTACTACGACGACCTCATCGTCCTCAACGGCGAGCTCGTCGCGGCGGGTCCCACCGAGGAGGTCTTCGTCCCCGACGTGCTGCAGAAGGCCTTCGGCGCGCTCGTCATCCGCGAGCCGTCAGCACCAGCCCACCCCACGCCACGGCAGGCAGCCCTTCAGGAGGAGACAGCATGATCGCGGAGTTCCTCGACTCACTACTCAGCCACGGCTACCTGCAAAAAGCGCTGATCACCTCGGTGATCGTGGGCGTGGCCTGCGGCATCGTCGGCAGCTTCATCGTGCTGCGCGGCATGGCCCTGATCGGCGACGCCATCTCGCACGCCGTATTACCGGGGGTCGCGGCCTCCTACCTGCTCGGCACGAACCTCTTCCTCGGGGCGGTGGTCGCGGGCCTACTCGCCACACTGGCGATCGGGCTGATCAGCGAACGCTCCACGGTGAAGAATGATTCGGCGATCGGCATCGTCTTTTCCACCTTCTTCGCGATCGGCGTGCTGCTCATGGCGAAAGCACAGACGGCGACGGATCTGACGGAGATCCTTTTCGGCAACGTCCTGACCGTTCAGGACGCCGACCGCAACCTCTCGATCGGTATTGCCGCTGCCGTGCTGATTCTCACGCTGGTCTTTTACAAGGAGCTCAAGCTCAGCACCTTCGACCCCATCATGGCGCAGTCGGCTGGCGTGCCCGTGCGGGCAATCCACTACGGACTGATGGTGGTACTCACGCTGGTGACGGTCATTTCCCTGCAGACGGTGGGCGTGATCCTGGTGGTCTCCCTGCTGATCACTCCGGCGTCGGCGGCGTACCTGCTGACGAACCGGCTGGGAGTGATGATCGGGCTTTCAGTGGCGATCTCGGCGCTCAGCTCCGTAGTGGGGCTGTTCCTGAGCTATAGCTACAACGTGTCCTCCGGCGTGACGATCGTGCTGACCGCCAGCGCGCTGTTCCTGCTGGCTTTCCTCTTCGCGCCAGGCAAGGGACTGATTGCTCGCTCGCTGGGCAATAAGCCACTGGCCGCGCTGTTGGCCCTCCTGGTCGGCGGTGCCCTCGTGTTCGGGGCCGTGACCTTCTCGACGGAGGAGAAGGCAGACGGTGAGCAGCTGAACGTCGTCACCACCTTCACGCTGCTGGCGGACCTGGTGGAGGAGATCGGCGGCGAGGCGGTGAACGTCCATAACCTCGTGCCGACCGGCACGGACCCGCACGACTACGACCCCCTGCCCGCGGACCTGGATGCGACGAGCGACGCCGACCTGCTGTTCTACAACGGGCTGAACCTCGAGGGCGGTGAGCACGGCTGGCTCGCGAAACTGAAGAACACCGCGGGCCTGGACGATTCCCAGATGGTCGAGACCACCAAGGGCGTGGAACCGAAGTACCTCAAGGACGAAAAGGGCAATCAGGAGATCAACCCGCACGCCTTCCTGGACCCGACCGTCGGCATCGCGATGGCCGAAAACGTGACCGCGGCGCTGGCCGAGGCCCTGCCCGAGCGCGCCGATCAAGTCGAGGAGAAGGGCGCAGAGTACAAGGCCATGCTGGAGAGCATCGACGCCGACTACCGCGAGCAGATCGGTGCGCTGCCGAAGGAGGATCGTGTGCTCGTGGCCAGTGAACATGCCTTCCAATACATGGTCGACACCTACGGCATGGAGCAGCTGTATATCTGGCAGATCGACACGGATGAAAACGGCTCCCCCGCGCAGATCGGACACCTCGTGCGCCAGCTGAAGGACAAGCGCCCGAAGCACCTGTTCGTGGAGTCGAACGTGGATACGCGCCCCATGAAGACCGTCTCGAAGGAGGCTGGGATTCCGATCTTCGCCGAGCCGTTGCACTCCGATGAACTCGGCAAGCCGGGCACGGTCGCCGGGACCTACGAGGATTTCCTGCGCAGCAACTTGAAAACCATGATCGCGGGGCTGAAGCGCTAAAACGCGAATGCGCGAGGCCCACATGCGTTGGGCTTCCCCGGTCGCATTCCCCCCTGATTTTCTTGCAGCAGGGTGGGTGGCGGGCCGCCCGTGGGCTTATTATTTGATGCATGGCTGAAACTATCTCCGAGCAGAGGCAGCGGATTCTGCCCTCTCGCGCCCATCTGCCGTACGGGCTGGTGCTCGCCGCCTGGTGGAGCGCGTGTCTGCTGCTGATCGCGGGCGGGGCGATCGTCGGCGCCCGGTTGGTGGAGAAGCTCGCGGTGGTTGTGGCGCCGCTGGCCATCGCGGTGCTGTTTTCCGCGATGCTCACCCCGATCGTTAATTTTCTCGACGTCAAGCTGCGCCTCCCCCGCTCCCTGGCCTCCTTGCTGACGGTTCTGGGGCTGATCGGGCTCATCTCGGCGGGCATAACGCTGTTCACGACCCAGTTGATCTCTGGGGTGCCGGCGATGCGGGATTCCGCCCGGCAGGGCGTGAATCAGATCGTTGATTGGCTGGAGAACGGCCCATTTAAGCTCACGCAGGCGAAGCTCTCCGACATGGTCCACCACGTGCAGGGCGCGCTATCCGAGAACTCCAAGACCATCGCGGACGGCGCGGTGCGCACGGGCACGACGGCGGTGAACTCGGGGGCTGCCCTGCTGATCTTCCTGATCACCCTGTTCTTCTTCCTCTATGAGGGCCGGCGCATCTGGCTGTGGCTGGTATCCCTGGCGCCCCAGGCATCGCAGGTGCCAATGGATGAGGCTTTCCGCCGCGGTTGGGTCTCGCTCGGGACGTTCGCCCACGTCCAGGTGCTGGTCGCCGCGTTGAACGCGGTCTCGGTGGGTATTGGCTGCTGGGTGATGAAGGTGCCGTTCGCGATTCCGATTTCGGTGCTGGTCTTCATCGCTTCCTTCGTCCCGATCGTGGGCGCGCTGATTTCCGGCGCGGTGCCGGCGCTGATCGGCCTGGTGGACCAGGGCGTGTTCACCGCGATCGTCATGGTGATCATCGTGACGGCGGTGCACCAGATTGAGACCCACGTGCTGCAGCCCTTCCTGATGGGGCACGCGGTGGCACTGCACCCGCTCGCGGTGATCGTGGTGGTGGCCGCGGGCACGTACCTCTTCGGCCTGGCGGGCGCGGTGTTCGCAGTGCCGGTGGCCGCACTGGTGAACTCGGTGGTGCGCTATCTGCGTGGCAATGACATGTTCCCCGCGCTCGGCGAGGCCTATGAGCTTCGGAAACCCGGGACCGCGAGGGGGCTGACCGACCCGAAGGACGAGGAGGCCGCCGGAGAGTCGGCGGCTAGCGATGCCACAAAAGATGCCAAGGCCACTCAAGATGCCGAGTCCACTGCTTCAACCAACAGCACCGATCCCCGCGAGTAGCCCCCTCCCCTTCCCGAAGAAGCGCACGCTCCTCGCTCACTGGCACGCCCACCTCAGCCCAGTTGGGCAGAGAAAATCCCCCACTTCGGTCAGTGATTGCACGAACCGCCGTGAGGGATTGTTGCTGGAGCTAGTAGCGCTCCGGCTCCTCGCCGAGCTGGAAGCGTCGGCCAGAGATCTCCTCAGGGGTGATCTCCACGTAGTTGTACTTCAGGGTCGGCAGCCACGGCTTCAGCGGCAGCTCGTCGGCCTTCTGGATCTCGTCCGTCTTCTGCAGGATGCGAGCGCTTCCCTTGACGATGACGGACCATGCCTTGTCCTCGGTGTGGTCATCGGCTTCGAAGAGCACCCGCTCGTTGATGGACACGGTGAACAGCTTGGAGCCCTCCGCGGTGCGGAAGTAGATCTTTCCTTCGTTCACCACGTAGTTCAACGGGTAGATGTCGAAGTCATCCTTGATGCGAACGACCAGGCGACCGAGCTGCTGGTTGCCCATCAGCTCCAGGGCCTCGTCTTCCTTCAGGATCTCAATGGGGTTCTCAAAATCAGCCATGCTTCCATTCTGGCACTGTTTTGCGTTTCGTGCCGTGACGCTGATCGCCGACCCTGACTCGTGAGCCCCCACCAGTCCCAGTCAAGACCGCGAAAAAGCAACCGCTACCGCGATAATGCCGAGCGGGATAAGCAAGATAAAGAGGTTAATGATGGGCAGCGCCTGCCCTGCCGCGACTTCTTCCCATGCATAAAGAGCCGTCGAACCAAACCCAAGGAGCAGCATCGCGCACCCCACCCCGGCCCAAGCCAAGACGGTGCGCCTCGCTGGAGCCGTGCGCGACCGCAAGAAAAGGTACCCGCCCAGAGCAGCAACCCACGCTGTTGTCAACGACGCCCCCACCGCCATGATGAGCGCATCTGTGACACTCCACGCCGCATTCGGATCATTGATCATGAAGCTCGTCAGCACCGTGAGCACCGGGATGCCCACAGCACCTGCGAGCAGCCTTCCAAGAGTTGTTTTAGCTCCCATAGCGAAAGGTTAACAGCCGAGGGTTAAGTAAAGAAAAGTGTGTCCGCATGCCACCATAACCCCAGACCACACACCACAAATCACCAAAGAATAGCT
>NZ_JASODY010000022.1:0-20592 GCF_030212265.1 Corynebacterium sp. UMB9976 | reverse complement strand
TCGCGTAAAGCCAACTGTTACGACAACGCGGTCATGGAGAACTTCTTCGGGCACGTGAAAACCGAGATGTACCACGGCGAAGTCTTCGACACCGTCGCAGAGTTCAACCAGGCAATCGACGAGTACATCGGGTGGTACAACACCGAACGTATCCAACAACGACTCAAGGGCCTGACCCCGATGCAATATCGGAATCAGACCCTTGAGGCCCTAACCGCCTAGAGTTAAACCAGTCCAACTTTCGGGGGCCAGTTCATGTGACGGGAGGGAGGGGGCGTTTCGCTAGCGCAGACCCGCAGGCCCGCGCCCAGAGAGCTCGAATCCTTAAGGCAGGGACTCGACGAACTCCGGCAGCCAGTCAGTGATCATGCGGCCGGTGAGGAACGGGGTCTCCTCGGAGACGTACTTGCGGGCCTCGGTGTAACGCATCGTGCGCATCAGGTCCACAACCTCCGCGACATCCGGTGCCTCGAAGGCGAGCATCCACTCGTAATCGCCCAGGCCGAAGGACGGGATGGTGTTCGCGCGAACACGGTTGTACTTGCGGGCCTCCACACCGTGGTCGACCAGCATCTTGCGGCGCGGGGCGTCGTCCATGAGGTACCACTCCGGGGTGCGGACGAAGGGGTAGAGGCAGATCCACTCCTTCGGCTCCGGGTCCACCATGAAGTCCGGGACGTGGGACTTATTGAACTCCGCCGGGCGGTGCAGTGCAGCATTCGTGCGATAAGGGACAGCCGCCTTACCCAGCAGCGTCTCGCGGCGGAAGGCGCGGTAGAAGGCCTGCAGCTCCTCCAGCTTCTCGCCGTGGATCCAGAACATGATGTCCGCCTCCGGGCGCATGCCGGTCAGGTCATACACGCCACGCACGGTCACGCTGGAATCCTTGTAGGAATCCAGGAACTTCTGGAAGTCCTCAGCAACCGCCGCGCGATCCTCGCCGAGCACGCCGGCCTTGATCTCAAACGCCGACCACATGGCGTACTGGATCGTGTTGTTCAGCTTCTCGAAATCGATCTTCTTCGACATATCCGAGGCTGCCACCTTTCTCATCGTCACTTAATCCGCAGGTCATTCTACCTGCGCGAAGTGCCGATAACCACGATGGCAGCCTGTGCAACAGCTGGAGAACAACTGCCGTCAGGCTGCCACCGTGGCCCATCACGCACGCCGGGGTGACCCCGGCCACAGAATCAGTGTTTAGGCGTTCACCTGCTTGGTCTGCGCCTGCACCGTGTTGATGCGCGCACCCAGGCGCACCATCAGCAGCACCAGGGATACGGCCAGCAGGATGTGGCCGATACCCGCCATGCCGGAGATCCCAGCATCCATGCCCTTGCTCAGTTCCGGGGTCTCCTCCAGCGGGCTACCGGCCAAGACCTGCAGCCAGCCGCGGACAGTCATCATCACCAGGGTGATCACCAGGCCGATGTTGTAGAGGTAGAAGAACCACGTGAACTGCTTCGACCCAGCCAGCGTGTAGAGCTTATCCAGGGCCAGCACCACCAGCGGGACGATGAAGCCCAGCACCAGCAGGTGGGTGTGCAGCGTGCTCAGCTGCGTGGCGTTATCGACCGGGAACTCCTTGAATTTGGTGACCTCCCGGTAGAACACGCCACTGAGCATGCCGATCACGAGGTAAATGAAAGCGGTCGTAAACAGGGTCTTCTGCGCGTTCTTCATTGCGCTCATCCTTTTCTATTCTGGTTTCTTGTTCTTCTTGTGGTGTCGTTTTTAGTTATGGACGTCGCCCCGGCTGGCCTTGGAGACCATGAAGGCCGCCAGGAAGCCGATGACCAAGGCCGCGATCGCGGAGACCAAGGCCCAGCGTGTGCCGCTGGCAAAGGCCGCAACCACGGGGTCCAGCACCTGTCCCGGTACGCCCTGGCCACGCATGGCGGGGATCGCGGAGCCCGCCGAGGAGCGGGCGGCATCCGCCAGCTGGGCGGTGGTTCCGGTCAGGTCCCGGGAGTGGAACGCCATCCCGGCGGAAAGCATCGCGCCTGCCATCGCCGCGCCCAACGCCGATCCGAGCTGGCGGACCGTGGACTGGGTGGCCGAGCCCTGGCCGGACTGCTCCACCGGAACGTCCTTCAACACCAGGCTCGTCAGCTGCGCGGATGCCAGGCCCAGGCCCACCCCGTAGATCACGAGGGCAACGACGATCAGCCACAGTGGGCGGTCCGGGGCCTGCTCCGCGGTCAGCTGCAGAACACCGAAGACCTCCAGGCCCAGGCCCAGCAGCACGGTGCCGCTCGCGCCGATCCACGCCGCGAGGTGCCGGGCCAGCGCCCCGCTGAGGAAAGCGCCCGCCGCCATCGCCGCGAGCACCAGCCCATCTTCGGACCCTGAATGATCGCGAAGACCAGCAGACCGAAACCGATCGCGGAGAGCAGGAAACCGGCGACGTCGTGCCCCGCATCCGACCGGCCCTTCGTATTCGGCACCAGCTTCAACGCCAACACGAAAAGCAGCACGCCGCTCGGCACGTTGACCCAAAAGATCCACCGCCAGCCCGCGTACTCAGTCAGCAGGCCACCAGCCAACGGGCCCACCGCCGCGGCACCGGCCATGACCGCACCCCACACACCGAAGGCCGCCGCCCGGTCATCCCCCTGGAACAGGGAATTCACGCTGGACAGGGTGGAAGGAAGAATCGCCGCCCCACCGATGCCCTGGACCACGCGGGCCACAATCAGCACCCCGGCCGACCCCGCCAGACCGGCGATCACCGAACCGAGAACGAACAGCGACACACCAGCCAGGAATAACGTCCTCCGCCCCTTGGCATCCCCCAACTTGCCCGCGGTGAGCAGCAGGGCGGCGAAAACCACCGAATACAGGCTCGTCACCCACTGGGCACCCGCCAGATCCAGATCCAGGGCCCCGATGATCGCCGGCATGGACACCCCGACGATCGTCCCGTCCAGCACGATCAGCGCCAGACCACACGCCAAAACCCCCAGCGCAGCCCACTTATTCGGAGCATGCGCTCGCGCCGAACCAGCTGCCGCCAGTGCGCTCTGCGTGCTTACTGCTCCACGGTTTTCCCTCATACTTAGAAAGCCTATGAACCGCCCCCGAAAAGCACATCAGCCGAAAGGTTGAACTTTCAATCAGCTGAAACACAAAACCGGTGCCGGTTGCGAATAAGAAACTCGCTACTCTGGGAAATATGAATCTCCCACTAGACACCGTTGACCCCAAGGGGCTCGTCGAATACTCCGTCGTATTCTCCGACCGCTCCCTGAACCACATGTCCGCGAAGTTCGTGGACGCCATGCAGGACATGCTCGGCATCCTGCGCGACACCTATAACGCCCACTCCGCGGCCATCATCCCAGGTGGCGGCTCCTTCGCCATGGAGTCCGTGGCCCGCCAGTTCGCGAACGATGCCAAGACCCTCGTCCTGCGCAACGGCTTCTTCAGCTACCGCTGGACCCAGATCATCGAAACCGGCAAGCTCACCGACCAGCACAAGGTCCTCAAGGCCAAGCAGGTCTCCACCGAGGCAGGCGCGCCCACCTTCGAGCCGATGGATATTAAGGACGCCACCGCCGCCATCGCCGAGTACAAGCCAGACGTGGTCTTTGCTCCCCACGTGGAAACCGCCTCCGGCATCATCATCAGCGAGGACTACATCACGCAGCTCGCCGAAGCGACGCACAAGGTCGGCGGCGTCTTCGTCCTTGACTGCGTGGCCAGCGGCACCCTGTGGGTGGACATGAAGAAGACGGGCGTGGACGTCCTGATCTCCGCGCCGCAGAAGGGCTGGTCCGGTAGCCCGGCAGCCGGCTACGTCCTGTTCAGCGAAAACGGCCGCAAGGCGATGGAAAACACCCAGACCAGCAGCTTCGCGATGGATCTGAAGAAGTGGACCGCCATCGCCGACGGCTACGTGGACGGCGGTGCGGGCTACCACGCCACCATGGCCACCGACACCCTGCTGCACAACCTGGAGCTCATGAAGGAAGCCCAGGAAGTCGGCATGGAGACCCTGCGCGCCAAGCAGGAAGAGCTGGGCGGCAAGGTCCGCGAGCTCTTCGCCGAGCGCGGCTACACCTCGGTCGCCGCGCCGGGCTGCGAGGCAGCATCCGTCGTGGTGGTCAACGCCAAGGACCCGAAGAAGAACTACGTCGCGGCCTTCAAGGAGGCCGGCCTGCAGATCGCGGGTGGGGTGCCGCTGATGATCGACGAGCCAGAGGACCTGGCCACCTTCCGCATTGGCCTGTTCGGCCTGGACAAGTGGGCGGACGTCGACGCTGCGGTGCAGCGCCTGGCCGACGCGCTGGATAAGATCGAGTAAGAGAGCAACGTTGCTGCCCGAAGGGGCCGTACCGCGCGCCGGCGAAGACGCACCGGTCGTTGGGCGCGAGGTGGCCGCGGCCACCACCCTTGGGCCTGGATGAACGTGGAGTAGACATGACGCACGCTGATCACAAGAGCGAGCACCCCGGCACCCCAGCGGAAATTCTGCAGCTCGTCGAGGACTGGGGGCAGTCCTTCAAGATCCTCTCGGATCCGACGCGCTTTCGCCTGCTGCTGACCCTGCACTACCAGGGTCCGGCCCAGATGACGATGACGGAGCTGGCCAACGAGTGCGAACTCCGGCCCGCCACCGCGTCCGCAGCGTTGCGCTACATGTCCAACGCCGGAATCCTCACCGTGGAACGCGACGGTCGGCAGATGCTGTACTCCCTGGTCGACGACCGGATCCACCAGCTGCTGCACTACGTGGGCGGCAATAAGGATATGCACCGCCACGACTAGGCGGTGCTGGGGGCTTGCCCGCGCCGGGGGCGCGTGCGGCGGCGCGGTGGGTTAGCCGCTCTGCGGTGGGTGTGTGGCTCCGCGCCGGGGGGCTGCTGCCGGGGTGATCTGGGCAGTGAGGGGGACCGGGAGCGCTATGCGCTGCCAACGATCCGGGCGCCTAGCGCCTCCAGCAGGGCGCTGGCTTTGACCAGGATTTCCTGCCACTCCGCCTCGGGGTCGGAGTCCGCGACGATCGCCCCGCCCACCCCGAAGCTGGATTCGCGGCCATCGTCGATGAGCGTGCGAATCGTGATGGACAGATCCGCCTCGCCAGTGGGGGAGAGCCACCCAATCGCACCGGAGTACAGCCCGCGCGCAGTACCTTCCAGATCCTCGAGCAGCTCCATCGAGCGGACCTTCGGAGCACCCGTCATCGACCCGCCCGGGAAGCACGCCGCGAGGCAATCCACAGCATCCGCTCCAGTACCGCCATCCAGCTCGCCGGTGATCGTGCTGACCAGCTGGTGGACGTGGCTATAGCTCTCGACCGCGAACAGCTCCGGCACCCGCACGCTGCCCGGCCGACAGATCTTCGCCAGGTCGTTGCGGAGCAGGTCGACGATCATGAGGTTCTCCGCCCGGTCCTTCTCACTGTTCTGCAGTTCACGACGCCACCGCTCATCCTCAGTACCGGTGCCGCGCGGCCGGGTGCCCTTGATGGGCTTGGCCTCGACGAAGAGCGGGGCGGGGGTGGTGCCGGTGGGCGCGTTCGTGGGTGTACTGGTGCTCGTCGCTGCGCTGGCGGGTGTGCCTGGAGAGGACACAGCGGCTCGGCGGATACGCAGGAAGCGCTCCGGGGACGCCGAAAGCACATGGAGACCCGGTGCGCCAGCCTGCGTGGCGGCGGTGCGCGACCTGGGGTTGACCGCAACAGGCGAGGGGGAGGCTGTGCCAGGATCCGTTGCCGGCGCAGCGCCGAGGCCGGGGAACTGCAGATAAGCGCCGTAGGGGACCGGGCTCGTGTTGCGCAACTGCTGGTACGCGCCCCACGGGTCGGTTAGCGCTGGGCCGCGGGCGGTCGTGGTCAGGCAGAGCTCGTAGCTATCCCCGGCCGCGATGTGCTTCTGGCAGGCCAGCACATTGGTCAGATACTGCTCGTGGCCGTGATCCAGCCGGTAGTCGGTGGGTGCGCTGGCCGCCCGGTCCGCCACGATCGGAGCTGCGTCCGGGGTGGTTAAAGCCTCGGCGTCCGCGGGGAAAAGCTCCCGCAGACCAGTACCGAAACGGTCTTCGAGCTGCCGGAACCACGCCTCAGCCGGGCTGGCGTCCGGCGTGGGGCTCGTGACGGGGGTGGGAGACGTGAGAGGTTCGTCCCCTGGTGCGCCGCCGGGCGCGCCCGATGCCCCCGTGGGTTCCAGGGCCAGTGCGATCACCGCGCCATCGTGCGGGGAGAAGACCAGCCCCCGGTCCGCGAAGAGAAGGGCGGCGTCCGGATGACTGCGGTGGCGCAGAGGTGCGGCCCCGCCGTTCCCGGCACCGAGCTCAGCCACTGCCCCCTGCGCGGGTACAGCCGCATGCTTGGCGCCGAGCCCTGCCCCGCGCCGGGTGGCGCTGGCGAGCACGTCGGGGGAGAGGTTCTTCAACTCATAGCCGAAGGCGCCCACCCAGCCGAGCGCGAAGCCGCCCGTGAGCTGCGCCGGGAAGTCCTCCGGCACGTGGATGCGCCGCAATTGCCCTCGCAGCGCGTCATAGAAGGCGGCGCCGTCCCCGGCGCCCACATTCCCGGCGTCCGCACCCGCTGCCCCTACACCCGCGGCGGCGTCGCCGACATCGGCACCGGTGGCGTGCCCCGGGAGGCGGTAAGCCACCGCGAAACCGGGACCAGCGGCCGCGCTGGCGTCGTCCCCAACCTCGGGAACTGGGCTGTGAACGGTGCCGTCAACAGCTCCGCGAACAGCGGCGCGGGCGGAAGAGAAAGCGAGAAAAGACCGCGCCGTATCGCCCTGAAACGCCGAACCGGAATCCAGAAAAACGGCATCCGCAGCCTCCCCGCCCTGGTGGCGGAGCGCGGCGAATGCCGTATTCGCGGCCCGGCGGAAAGCCCCCTGGCACGCGGAAACGCCGCGACCAGCGGAAATCGGGAAGATCCGCCAGCGCAGCGTCAGAGATCCGGGTTGCACGCCCGCGGCGCCCGCATCAGGGGTGGTACCGCCAGCGTGGCTGACCCACGGGTAGTGCAAGTTATTCCTTAGAGGCGGTGGCGGCCGCCCTCGTCATCCTTGGAATCCTTCTTGGCGTTATCGGCCTTCTTCGGAGCAGCCGGTGCACCCGGTGCCTTCGGGGCAGCTGGCGCGCCCGGAGCCTTCGGGGCCCCAGCCTTGGAACCGGAATCCTTCTTGGACTCCTCGTTCTTCTTCTGCTCAGCCTGAGCCTTCTTCTGCTCGGCCTTGGCCTTCTCCTCGCGAGCCTTAGCCTCAGCCTTGTCCTTGGCGTCGGAAGCCTGCTCCTTGACCTCCTCGGCCTTAGCCTCAGCCTTGTCCTTGGCGTCGGAAGCCTGCTCCTTGACCTCCTCGGTCTTAGCCTCAGCCTTCGCCTTGGCGTCGGAAGCCTGCTCCTTGACCTCCTCGGCCTTGTCCTCAGCCTTCGCCTTGGCCTCGGCAGCAGCGGAAGCGGCGGCTTCCTTAGCATCAGCAGCAGCGGCCTTCGCCTTCGCGGCAGCCTCCTCAGCCTTCGGCTTCGCGGCGGAACCCGTGGCCTTGCCAGAGAAATCAGAAGCCTTCGGGGCGGACTTCGCCGGGGTCTGCTTCTTCTCGCGCAGGGCAGCGACAGCCGCGCCAGCGGCAGCCAGCAGCAGAACCAGCAGGATGTTACGGCCGAACTTACCCTTGCCGTTGCGCTTACGCTCCAGCTTGGCGGCCTTCTTCTGGGCCTTCTTGTTGATCTTGTCGACCTTCTTCTGGCCGCGCTTGCTCAGTGCCTTGACGTTCTGCTCGGCAGCCTTGCGACGCTTCTTCGCGTCCTTCTTTGCCTGCTTATTAGCCTTCGCAGCATCCTTCTTGGTCTGCTTCAGCTGATCAGCGCCCTGCTCCTGCAGGTTCGCGAACTGGGAACGAGCCTGTTCCAGGCCGCCCTGCACGCGGGACTCCAGCTGATCGCGGGTCTGCTGGGCCTGCTTACCAGCCTGCTGCGCCTTCTTCGCCGCACGCTTCTGAGCCTTCTTCAGACGCTTATTCGCGCTGCGGGTCTCCTGCTTGCGGGCCTTTGCGCCCTCCTTCTGGGCAGCCTCGCGAGCGGACTCCGCCGCGTGGGTTGCACCCTCCCACAGCTCATCAGCGGCCGCGCGGGCACCGGCACGACCAGCGGCGAAAGCGCCAGCCACGGAGCTGGCGAGCTCGCGCTGCTTCTTCTTATCGCCCAGGTCCTCGACGAGGTTGCGGGCGTCGTCAGCGACGTTCTGCAGGTTGGAACGCAGGTCCTTGCTGTTCTTCTTGGCAGCCTTGCGGGCCTTCTTGCCGTCCTTCTTCGCCTGCTTAGCCAGCTTCTTCTGCTTCTTCTTGCCGTCCTCGAACAGCTCCTCGGCGCGGTCGCCGAGCTGGTTGAACGCGTCGGTCGCGTTAGCCATGCCCTTCTCCTTCAATTCATTTTTTTCGTTCTTTAGATCAGAGATACCCTGGCTCGTCCTGCCTCGCAGCGAATTGCGCTTGGCGGCCTTCCGAGCCTTCTTCGCGGACTTGGCCAGCGGGTTATCAAACTGCGTAGCGGGGGAGTTACCCTCCGCTAGCGCGGTGCTCTCCTCGTGGGCTGCGTGCAGCGCACGAGCCTTCGCAAGAGCCTCGGCTGCGCCGTCTTGCTTCCGCATTTCCTCCGCAACAGCACGGATGTGAGCAGGCGAATCAGCCAGCACAGCCTGCTGCTGCTCGTCCGACAAGGTCACATTTCGCTGATCGCGAAGCGCATCGAACTCCGCGAGCTGCCTACGCTGCGCACGGTTCTTCTGCGACTTCCGCAGCTGCTGGGCAATAGTCAGCGCCAGCTTGAGGGTATTGGGATTCATCTAGGAATCTCCTCTTGCGTTGAAATTTCACCAACAGTCCCATGATAGGCAAAGCCCAGATATCCTGCCGTGGGGTTTGCTCAAAACATGTTGCAGCAACCCTGATGGCTAGCCCCGGCCCGCCCGCTGCGGAAGCCCAACCACCCTGCCCCAGCGACTGCCGATTGAAGTACACTGGGGCGCGTGACTAACAAGACTGAAACCGCAATTCTGCACACCAACTACGGGGACATCTCCATCGACCTCTTCGGCAACCACGCGCCGAAGACCGTCGAGAACTTCGTCGGCCTGGCCAACGGCACCAAGGAGTACTCCCAGCCGAACGCTCAGGGCAGCAACGAAGGCCCGTTCTACGACGGTGCGATCTTCCACCGCATCATCGACGGCTTCATGATCCAGGGCGGCGACCCGACCGGCACCGGCCGTGGCGGCCCGGGCTACCAGTTCGAGGACGAGTTCCACCCTGAGCTGCAGTTCGACCGCCCATTCCTGCTGGCCATGGCCAACGCCGGCCCGGGCACCAACGGCTCCCAGTTCTTCATCACGGTGACGGCCACCCCGCACCTGAACAACCGCCACACCATCTTCGGTGAGGTCACCGACAAGGAGTCCCAGAAGGTCGTTGCGAAGATCTCCCGTGTGGCAACCGACCGCATGGATCGTCCGAACGACGACGTGGTGATCGAGTCTGTCGAGATCACTCAGTAAAACCCCTGTGATCGCGATTTTCATCGCGATCAACGTGACCGTCTATGCAGCCATGGCGCTGCAGGCGGTCTTTCACGTATTTCAGCAGGGTTTCTCCGGCCGCGGGGTCGTTTACGCGCTCGAAAGCCCGCTCAGCGACTCCCGAAACTTCGGTTGGGAACTACTCCTCTCCGCGGAGAAAATGGCGGAGCACGGCCAATGGTGGCGCGCCGCCACCGCCTCGATCGTGCACCTCGATGCCGCCCACATCGCCTTCAACATGCTGGCCATCTACTTCATCGGCCAAGCTGTGGAGCAACGCTTCGGGCACCGCATCACCGCCGGAATGATCCTCGCCTCCGCAGGCGGCGGAGCACTCGCCTGCCTCACCCTGCAACCAGAAGCCACCATGGGAGGGGCCTCAACCGTCGGCTACGGGCTGCTGGCCATGCTGCTCGGCATGAAACTCGCGCAGCGTGAACAGATGACCTCGGCCATCGTCATGGTGCTGATCTACTTCGCGTGGACGATCTACACCCCCGGGGTGTCGCTCTGGGGCCACGTTGGTGGCTTCCTCGGCGGCGGGGCCAGTTATCTTGCCGTTCGCGGGCTGCTCGGTCCAACAGCAGGTCCGGCACAACTCCGCCGGGCCGAAACCGGCGCGCTTATCATCGGTACGGCAGCGCTCATCGTAGCCGGCGCGGTTGGCGTCCTGAATTAAAAACCCGCCCTGGCAACCAGGGCGGGCAGAAAAGAAGAAGGGTTACTTCCAGCCCATCGTCATCAACAGACCAACGATGAACAGGCCGAACCCGATCAGGTAATTCCACGGGCCGAGGGTGACCATCAGCGGGATGGCCGGGCCGGCGATGTAGTTCACGACCAGCCACGCCAGACCCAGCAGCATCAGGCCCAGCATGATCACGATGTACCACCGTGGCGTGCCCGAGGCGTTCAGCTTCACCGGGGTACGGCGATCCACCCCAGCGGCGGCGCTGGAATCGAAGTTCTCCTCCGGGGAATTGATCTTTGACTTAGGCATAATTCGCTTCCATTACAGGGCAGTGCTTCCAGCTGCCAAGGCAGCTTCCAATACAACGGCCAATATTAGCAGCTACACCCGACAATTCCGCACCACACGGGGCATGGCGGCACAGGTGCAACATGACAGCGATAGAATCAGCCCATGCGCATCTTGGTCGTCGATAACTTCGACAGTTTCGTTTATAACCTCGTCCAGTACCTCGGGCAGCTCGGCTACCACGAGCAGAACTGCGTGGTGTGGCGCAATAACGCACCCGAGCTCGGCGGTGAGGCAGGTTTCGACGACGCCGACCTCGCCGATGTGCTTGGTCAGTTCGATGCCGTCCTGCTGTCCCCGGGGCCGGGCGAACCCACCGCCGCCGGGCACCTCATGCAGGTCATCCGCGTGGCCGTGGATCAGGGCATTCCACTGTTCGGCGTGTGCCTCGGCCACCAGGCCATCGGCCTGCACTTTGGGGGCCAAGTCGTGCGCGCAGACGAGCTCTACCACGGCAAAACCTCGCCCGTGACCCACGACGGCACCGGCGTGCTGCAGGGCATCCCGAGTCCATTCACCGTCACCCGCTACCACTCGCTGACCGTCGACCCGGGCTCCGTGCCCGAGGAGCTGGCGGTCACCGGGCGGGTGGATTCCGGAATGATCATGGCGATGCGGCACACCAGCCTGCCGGTGCACTCCGTGCAGTTCCACCCGGAGTCCGTGATGACCCAATACGGCCACCGCATGCTCGCGAACTGGCTGATCGAAGCCGGTTTCCCCATCGATGAGGACCTGCTCGGCCGCATCGAGGAAGAGCAGCTTGCCGTGACCGGTGCGCTGAGCAAGTAGGGCGCCGACAGTCCCCGCCGACGGCGGAAACTACGGGATCAGGCGGAAGATGAAGACATCCACCGTGACCGTGGCGTTCTTGTCCAGGGTGGCACCCTCGGACGGCTTCTGACGCGCCACCCGGTCCACCCGGCCCAGGTCATTCGTCGGAACATCCACGCGGCGCAGCTTATCCGGGGAGCCTTCCCAACCCGCGGCACGCAGGGTCTCGTAGACCTGGCCGAACTCCTTGCCCGAGACATTCGGCACGCGGAACTGGTTCCCGCGGGAGACCGTCAAGGTGACCTCGGAGCCCTCGCGCAGTCGGGAGCCCTCGTCGCTGACGCTCAGGACCTTGCCCTCCGGCTCCGTGGAATCGACCTCAATGACGAGCACCGTGAAGCCCGAGGCCTCCAGGTTGGAGCGCGCACCCTCGACATCCTGGCCCGTGACCACCGGGACACGAACTTCCTGCGGACCCGTGGACACCGTGATGGTGACCTTCGTGCCCTTCGAGACCTGCGAACCCTGCGCCGGGGACTGCTCAGTGATCTGGCCCTCCGGCACGGAATCGCTGGGCTCCTCCTTCACCCGGTTATTCAGGCTCAGGCCGGCTTCCTTCAACAGCTGCGCTGCCTCGGAGGTGTTCTTACCCGTCAGATCCGGAACCTCGGTGATCTCCTTACCGGAGGACACCACCAGCGAGATCTCCGTGCCCTTCGGCACCGAGCTATTCGGACCCGGCTCCGTGCGGATCACACGGCCGCGCTCGATATCGGCGTGCGGACGCTCCTTCACGCGCAGCTCCAGGCCCAGGTCGTGGAGCTTGCGCTCGGCCTCGTCTTGGGTGAGGTTCTTGACGTCTGGGACGTTGACCGTTTCCGCCGTCGCGGCCGACCGGTCCGAGGCGATGTACGCCCAGGTCCCGGCGCCCAGCAGGAACAGCACCGCGAGGATCGCCACGACCGGGATCCACCAGCGCCGTTTCGGTTCCTCGTCAATCAGCGGGGTTTGTGTGTCGGGGTAGGTGCCGTGGTCCGGGTAGGACGTCGGCAGCTCGCCTCCTGCACCACCCGCGCCGGCGGCCGCCGGGTACGCCCCCGCAGCCCCACCGCCGTTGGCACCAGCGCCCTGGTCCGAGGCGTGCTCGCCGTTCTGGGCGAAGTTCTGGCCGCCGAGGTTGTGTTCCGCCGTGCGCTCCGTGGCGCCCGCAGCACCCGCGGCGCCCAGGCCGGCAGCGCCGAGACCTGCGGCGGCGGCCGTGCCCGCACCCGAGGACTCATCCGCGCGGTGCCGACCCCCGCCCATATCCGAGGAGCCAGCAGCACCCGCAGGACCCGTGGCGCCCGGCAGCTTCGCCACCAGTGGCACCTGATCCTCGCTCAACCGGCGCAGGTCCAGCGCCATTTCCTTGGCGTCCGCGTGCCGGTCGTCGGGGTTTTTCGCCATCGCGGTGAGCACGATGGCGTCCAAACTATCCGCCTCACGGTGGGAAAGATGCATGCCCTCGACCGTCGACGGTGCCGGCGGGGCGTCCTGGACATGCTGGAAAGCCACCGAAAACGGCGACTCTCCGGAAAACGGCGGCTGACCTGTCGCCAACTCGTAGAACACGCAGCCAGCAGCGTAAATATCGGAGCGGGAATCCGCCGACTTACCCCGCGCCTGCTCCGGGGAGAGGTACTGGGCGGTACCGATGACCGCGGCCGTCTGCGTCATCGCAGAAGAGGAATCAGACAGGGCACGGGCGATACCGAAATCCATCACCTTCACCGCGCCGGTGTTGGTGATCATGATGTTCGCCGGCTTGATATCCCGGTGGATGATGCCCGCCTCGTGGCTGAAGTGCAGCGCCTCCAGGACCTGGGACATGATGGCGGCGGCATCCGTGAGCCGCATCTTGCCGTACTCCTGGACGATGTCGCGCAGCGTTTCGCCCTGCACGCGCTCCATCACGATATAGGGCACGGAGCCATCTTCCGGCGGGGTCTGGCCGGTGTCGTACACCGCCACGATTGCCGGGTGGTTCAGCTTCGCAGCGTTCTGCGCCTCGCGGCGGAAGCGCTCCAGGAAGTTCTCGTCGCGGGCGAGGTCCGGCCGCATCATCTTGACGGCGACCTCGCGGCCGAGGAGCTCATCGACGGCGGCATAAACGTCCGACATGCCACCAGTGCCGATCTTGGCACCTAGGTGGTATCGGCCACCGAGGATCGCCCCGTCACGGTCCACGACCGACCTCCTCTGATCTTCCAACTCACTGTGTACTGCCGCGGTACGGCTCGGGCGGGTGCCCGCCCGGAATCTGCTTCAAAGCCGGTAACTTTACCGCGCCACAGTTCCCATTACTACTTTAGTGTTTTCTTCGCCTCGGAAAGCCCGGTCGCGCAACTGGGCACCGGGCTGCGGCTAGATCGCCCGCAGCCCCAGCGCCCCGACCTCGCCATCGGCGGGGTTGGAGGTACCCGTGCCGGTTGGGCCCTCCGCGTTATTCCCCGGGTTGGGCTGCTCGCCGCCCGGGTCCGGAGCCGGCGGGACGGGGTTGTCCTCCGTCGGGGCCGTTGGCTGGGACGGCTGCGAGGGCTGGCGCGGGCTGCTCGGTGTGGGCTGTGTGCCCGTCGGTCTACCCGGCCGTGTCGACGACTGCCTGGGACGTTCCGGTCGGGTCGAGCTGGTCTCCCCGTCATCTGACCCATTGTCCTCGCTCGGCTGGGTCTTCTCCGGGCGGGGATCCACCGGCTGCTGCGGGACGTACTCCTCCTGGGTGGGGGAGGTCGTGACCTCGCTGGTCACGGTCTTCGTCTCCTGCTCCTGGGTCGAGGAGTTCGAATCGCTGAGCAGGAGGTAGCCGATCACACCCAGGCCGAGGGCTACAACCACCCCGAGCACGATCCACGGGGTCGCAGAGCCGCGCTGCCCGCCGCGACGACCCGCCGAGCGGGAGGACGCCGCCCCCGCAGCACCCGCGGCGCTGGCCTTGCGCGGCCCTTGGGCGGGACCCTGCCGCGGCGGGACAGCCGTACCCGGGCCCGACACGACCTGGCTGAGCTCCGCGTCGGAATCCTCAGGAGCAGCACCCCGGGCACCACCGTGAGCAGCGAAGACGTCCGTATGGGCGGCGGCGTCGGCAGCGGACAGGGCCGCCGGGCGAGGGGCCGGAGCCCCGGAAAGGACAGCGGCGGTGGCCTCCGCGAGCTCCTGGCCATCGGCGTAGCGGGCACGCGGGCTCTTGCGCAGGCAGGTGTTCACCAGCTCGCGCAGCGGGGCGCTGAGCTCCTCGGGCAGGGGCTCCGGCTGTTCGGAAATATGCTTGATCGCCACCGAGACGGAGGAGTCCCCGCGGAATGGCCGGTGGCCAGCCAGCACCTCGTAGGCCACCACGCCGAGGGAGTAGACATCGGAAGCGGCGGTGACCTCCCGGCCCTGCGCCTGCTCGGGGGAGACGTACTGGGCCGTGCCCACCACCATGCCGGTCTGGGTCAGCGGCACGGCCTGCGCGGCCTTCGCGATACCGAAGTCCGTGATCTTCACCGTGCCATCGGCGGTGAGCAGCAGGTTGGCGGGCTTGATATCCCGGTGCACCGTACCGGTGGCGTGGATCGCCGCCAGGCCCATCGCGGTCTGCCGGATCAGGTCCAAGGCCAGGGGCTCCGGCAGCTGGCGCTCGCGGCGCAGCACATCCGCCAGGCTCTCGCCGCGCACGTACTCCATCACGATGTAGCAGAACACCGCACGGGTCTCGTTCGTGGGCTGGGAGTCGTCCGCGGAAATCTCCCCGTAGTCATAGGTGGCGACCACATTCGGGGAATCGAAGTGCTCCGCGGCCTCCGCCTCGTTGCGGAAGCGCTCGCGGAACTCCGGGCTCTCCGTGTATTCGGGTTTCAGGATCTTGATGGCCACGTCCCGCTGCGCCACGGTGTCGCGGGCGAGCCACACCGTGGACATCCCGCCTCGGCCCACGATCCAGCTCAGCTGGTAGCGCTCACCCAATAGCCGCTGGGTGTACTCGATATCCGTGCGGTCCGGTTGGTGCTGCTCTGGGTGCTCAGTCATTTTTAGCGCTGCTCCTGCTCCGCGGCTGCGATGACGGCACGGCCGATTGGGCCTGCCACGGCGTTACCCGTGGCGCCCTGGCCCATGCCGCCACCGTTTTCCACCAGGACGGCGACGGCCACGTCCGCCTCAGTGGAAAACGCGATGTACCACGTGTGCGGGGCGGCCGCGCCGCGAACTTCGCCGTGCTCGGCGGTACCGGTCTTCGACGCGATGGTGGCCGAGCCGCCGCCACCGCGCTCGGAGCCCTGCATGAGCTCCTTGAGCTGCTCTGCCGTCTCCTTCGGAATCGCCCGGTTCAGCCGCTTTGGCTTCGTCTCCTTCAGGGTCTTCAGATCCGGGCCCGTGATCTTGGAGACCAGGTGCGGCTCCATGCGCACACCACCGTTGGCGATCGTCGCCGCGATCACGGCATTCTGCAGCGGGGTCAGGGAGACATCGCGCTGGCCGATCGCGGACTGGCCCAGGGCCGCCTTGTCCGGCAGGTCACCCAGCGTCGAGCGCTGCATGCCCAGCCCCAGGCCCTCGTAGCTATCACCCACGCCGAAGGCCTCCGCGGTCTTACGGAAAAGATCATCGCCGTGCTTGACGCCCAGTTCGACGAAGGGCACGTTGCAGGACTTCTCGAAGGCCACTCGCAGCGTGGTGGTCTCCCCGCCCGCGCAGCGCTGGCCGTCGTAGTTCTCTAGGGTCGTGACCGTGTCCGGCAGCGTGGTCTGGCTGGCGGCGCTGACCGGAGTATCCGCATTATCGCCGGCCTGTAGTGCGGCGGCGGTGGTGATCACCTTGAAGGACGAGCCCGGGGGTTGGGTCACCTGGGTCGAGCGGTTCAGCAGCGGGGAACCTGCGTCCTGTCTGAGGGCCTCGAAGTTCGCGGCCGCTGCCTCCGGGGACTGATCCGTGATCGCGCTCGGGTTATAGGAGGGCGTGCTGGCCATCGCCAGCACCGCGCCCGTCGAGGGGCGCAGGGCCACGACAGAGCCGGAGTAACCCTTGCTAGCCAGCTCGTTGTAGGCCACCTGCTGCACCTGCGGGCTTAAGGTGAGCTCCACATTCGCGCCACGGACCTCCTTGCCGGAGATCTGGTCCCACATACGACGAGCGAAGAGGCTGTCGTCCTCACCCGAGAGAATGGAATTCTGGCTGGCCTCGATACCGGAGGCACCGAAGCGGTCGGAGAAGTAACCCTCCACCGAGCCGAAGGCCTCTGGGGCGTAGACGTAGCGGCGGTTGTAGTAGCCGTTATCGTCCCGCACGGACTCGGCCAGTACCTGCCCGCCAGCGGAGATCTGCCCGCGCTGGCGCTGCTTCATGTCATAGAACTGGCGCGCGTTCAGCGGGTTCTCCGCCAGCTCCTTGGTCTGGAAGGCCTGAATATAGGTCAGGTTGATCAGCAGAATGACCGTCAAGATCATGCTGAAGATGGCTACGGCTTTAATCGGTCGATTCACGCGAGCTCACCTTCCGCGTTGTTCTGCGCAGCCCCCTGCTTCTCCTCGGACTTGGCATCTATCCCGCCGGACTTGCTGCCCTCGTCCTGCACCGCGCGCCGGGCGCGGGCAGAGTCGGAGATCCGCAGCAGGATCGCCAGCAGGATGTAGTTCGCCAACAGCGAGGAGCCACCGTGGGCAAGGAATGGGGTCGTCAGGCCGGTCATCGGCATGAGCTTGGAAATACCCGCCACGACAACGAAGACCTGCACCGCGACCGTCAGGGACAGGCCAGCGGCGACGAGTTTGCCGAAGGAATCGCTGGCGTGCATGCTCACCGTGAAGCCGCGGAGCACGAAGATTGCGTACAGAAGCAGGATCGCGGATAGGCCGATCAGGCCGAGCTCCTCGCCGAAGGCGGAGAGGATGAAGTCCGACTGCACCACCGGGATCAGCTCCGGATAGCCCTCGCCGAGCCCCTTGCCGGTGATCCCGCCGTAGGAGAGGCCAAACAGGGACTGCGCGAGCTGCAGACCCCGGTTGTGGAAGTCCGCGAACGGGTCCACGAAGTTCGCCACACGGGTCTGGATCTTGTCGGACACCTGGTACACCGCGACCGCGCCGACCGAGGCCAGCCCCACGCCGAGCACCACCCAGGAGGCGCGCTCCGTCACGATGTACAGCATCCCCAGCACGGTGGCGAAGAGAAGCAGGGCCGGGCCGAAGTCGTTCTGCGCGGCGGAAATGACCATCGCCAGTCCCCACACGAGGAACAGCGGTCCCATGTCGCGCATGCGGGGGAACTGTAGCCCCAGCAGGCTCTTACCCGTCACGGAGAACAGGCGTCGCTTGCTGACCAGGAGTGCGGCGAAGAACAGCAGCAGCAGGATCTTCGCGAACTCGCCCGGCTGGATGGAGAAAGGCCCGATAGAGATCCACACGTTGGCGTCCGCATTGAGGCTGGTCGGCCACACGATTGGCAGCGCGAGCAACACCAGCCCCACCAGGCCCATCAGATAGGCGTAGTCCTGCAGCGAGCGGTGGTCTTTCAGGAACACCAGCACCGCCACCAGCAGGCCCACGCCGATAACCATCCACATGATCTGCGACTTTGCCAGGGACATGCCCGTGGCCAGGTCAATGCGGTAAATCATCACCAGACCCAGCCCGTTGAGGAGAGCTGCGACGGGCAGTATCACCTGATCCGCGTCGGGGGCCACCCAGTTCATCACCAGGTGCGCGACCAGGAAGATGAGGAAGAACCCACCGACCAGCAGGAAGATGCTGGAGCTGAGCTCATTGCCCTGCGCCAGCTCCAGCGATACGACCGCCGTCAGGGTGACCACTGCGGTGAGCAGCAGCAGCCAGGCTTCGGTCTTTCTCTTAAAAAAGCCCTTGGTCAATTCACTTCACCTCCCGGCAGGACACGCCGGGGGTCGTCAGGTCCTCAGCGCCCTTCCTGGCGGTGCTCGTGGCTCGGTCTGCGCCGGGGCGCTTCCCATTGTCCTTCTTCTCGCGGGTGACACACACCGGCAGGGTTTCCTCTGCCAGTCGATTCACCTGCTCGACGACGGCCTGGTAGCTGTCCTCCGGCATGCTCTCGACGGTGCTTCGCGCCGAGGGGGTCAGGTCGGAGGTCAGGAAGAGGTGGCAGTCCTCGGGGGAGCCATTATCTGCGCCGATGAGTCGCACGGAGGCAGATTCATCGAGGCAGATCCGCTGGTGCGTGGAGTTCAGGGAGAGGCCCAGCAGGGAGCCGGGCACCCCGTTCTTCACGACGATCTGCTTGCCCTCCACGGCGACGAAGTAGGTCTCGCCGATCTTCTGGTAACCGAAGAATCCGGCGATTCCGAGCCCAACGACGAGGATGCATGCGACGACCAGGGCGATCCAGCCCCGTCCCCGTTTCTTTTTAGGGACGTCGGTTCCGTCTGCGCTGGTGGGTTCCGCCGCGCCGGATGCGGGCGCAGCAGCCGGCTCCGAACCAGGGTCGCCAAGGGTGGCTACCCCAGCCGGCTCCGAAACCTCCTCGGGATCCTTCGGGGGCCGAGGCGCCCGCGAGCTCGTCACGCTGGCGCCACTGGCAGCGGCGCGGGCCGCGGGCGTATCGAAGCTGCGGCTCTCCTGCATAGTGGGGGAGGCAGCACCAGCGAGCACTGGGGTCTCCGGCAGCGGGCCGCGACCAGCAGAACCTGCCGCGTTACCCTCGCCTGACGCGTCGTCCTCGACATCGGCGAGGTCCACAACATCCGCGACGACGACGGTGACGTTATCTGGTCCACCGCCGCGCAGCGCCATCTCGACGAGGCGATCGGCTGCGGTGGCAGGGTCGTAGGCGTTCAGAATGTCCCGCATCGTGTCGAGGCTCACCGGATCGGAGAGGCCATCGGAACACAGCATGTAGCGGTCGCCCGGCAGCACCTCAAACTCCGTGAAGATTGGCTCCACGGGCCGGCCGGTAAGCGCCTTGAGGATCAGGGAGCGCTGGGGGTGGGAGCTGGCGTCCGTGGCGTCGAGCTTGCCCTCGTCCACGAGGGTCTGGACGAAAGTATCGTCCTTCGTGATCTGCGTGAGCTCCCCGTCGCGTAGCCGGTAGGCGCGGGAGTCGCCGACGTGGCACATCGCGGCCTTAGCGTTGCTGAATAGGATCGCGGTGAGGGTGCAGCCCATGCCCTCCAGCTGTGGGTTCTCATCCACGTGGGAGGCGATGCGCTCATTGCCCTCATCCACCGCGCGCTCCAGCACGGAGGTGAGGCGGCGGCGCTCATCCGGCTCGTCCAGGAGCGGAGAGTCCAGCGTCCGCAGGGTGTCCACCAAGAAGCGGCTGGCGACCTCGCCGGCCGCGTGGCCACCCATGCCATCGGCGAGAGCCAGCAGGCGCGGGCCCGCGTAGGCGGAGTCCTCATTATTCGTGCGCACCAAACCGCGGTCGGAGGATGCGGCGAAATCTAAAGCCAAGCGCTGATCCGTCATTGCTCCATCCTCACCTGGGTCTGCCCGATCCGGACTTCCATTCCCTCGGCGAGCCGTTCCGGCTGGTCAATGCGTTGGCCGTTCAGCCACGTGCCGTTGCGGGAATCCTGATCCTCGATGAACCAGTCCCGACCCCGGCGGATGAGCCGGGCATGGGTGCCCGACGCGAAATCATCCTCCAGCTGCAGTGTGGACACCGAGGAACGGCCGATCGTGATCTCGTCGTAGCCCTGGAAGTTCAGTGTGGTCCCGGTCAGCGGGCCACTGGTGATGATCAGGGACTTCGGCGGATTCGTGCGGTGACGCGTGCCCCGGAAACCGCTGCTAGACGTGCCACCAGCCAGGCCAACATGGGGGGCGGCGTAGCCCATCGGCGCGCCACCACCAGCGGCAGCCCCGGGGTTCGCCGCGTAGTTCAGATCCTTGCGAAGCGCGCGGAGTGTCATCCAAATGAAGAACCACAGCAGCACGAGCAGGCCGATCTTGACCACTAGTAACAGCGTGGTGTGCACGGTCTTCACTCCTTATATATCGGGCATACGTGAGCAGACGGGCCGCAGGGGCGGCCGAAGTTGTCCGGGTTTTAACCCTAGTTTAGTGAGCAGACACGCGTATAGGGGGTGGAGTGAATAGCCAAGCCCTCACGAAGCCCCCGCAAAACCCCCGAGGCAATAATGAACTGCTCCCCATTAGTTGGACTGAGAAATCAGTTACCGACTAGGGCGTGTCTCCTAATTGTGGGCCTGTGCTCGAGCATGATTGAGGTGTGTCACAACGGTCTAGATTTACGCAGT
>NZ_JASODY010000021.1:0-24168 GCF_030212265.1 Corynebacterium sp. UMB9976 | reverse complement strand
GCCAGCTCAGGATTTTCCATCAGCTTCTCGCTGATCTCGTTGACCCTCGCCGGGTCATGGCCTTTCTTCGGTGACACCGTAGTCATTATCGGTGACACTCCTTCTCGATCAGAGCCTCACACACAAACTTCCTGACACCCTCGACCTGACTAGCCTAGCAACCAGCTAAAACATGTCCAAATCCCTGCTCAGAAGCATAGAGCTGAGGTGTAGGGTCGGCGCCATTCAGGGCCGACCGACCTCACTAGCCGCACCTGCTGGCTCACACACTCACCTGCACAGCTCCACAATCCCTCCTTGTAGTACTTTGATTAGGCTTACCTTGTTCACATAAGCTTGCTCCCGTTAAGATCATGTACTTTCACGCGTCAAGGAGGGATGCATGGCTATCTCTACCCCGCATGCGCAATCCCCTTCTCAATCACACCTGAGGTCTCGCGCGGACGCTACTGCGGACGCTTCTGCCAGCGCTCCATCAGGTAAAATCCCGCGTCGCCTCGTCGGCCTCGGCGTCCTTTTCCTCCTATTGCTCGCCAGCATCGTTGCCAGCATCGTGTTTGGATCACGGCAGATCCCTTTTGGAGAAGTGTCCGCCGTGTTCCGCGATCTCGGCACGGCGTTCGGCCACGCGGAGGGGCTGAATGTGGATCAGCGCGTGATCGTCGAGCTCCGCATTCCCCGCACCCTGTTGGGCCTAGTCGCCGGTGCTGCCCTTGGCGCCCCCGGTGCATTGATCCAAGGGCACACGCGCAACCCTCTCGCGGACACGGGCATTCTCGGCATCAACTACGGTGCGTCCCTGGCCGTGGTTGCCAGCTTCTCCTTGCTGGGTGTGACGTCCGTGTGGGCTACCAGCATGTGGGCGTTCGGTGGGGCCATCGCTGCTACTGCGTTGGTGTTTAGTTTGGCGTCCATAGGAGGAGGACAGGCCAATCCAATGACGCTGGTCCTCGGCGGCGCGGCTTTGTCCGCGGTCCTCAGCGCCATCATCAGCGGTTTTATCCTCACTGACGATGCCAATCTGGATCGCATGCGCTTCTGGACCGTCGGCTCCATCGCGGGCCGGGATCTCACCGTGTTCTACGGCGTGCTGCCGTTTATCCTGGTGGGCCTCCTGCTGGCGTTCATCACGGCACCGCAGCTAAACCTCCTGAATCTGGGCGATGACATCGCCTCCGGACTGGGCATCAACACCCAGCGCGCCCGCCTGATTGGCATGGCTCTGATCGCACTGCTGGCCGGTGCCGCGACAGCTGCCGCCGGCCCCATCACCTTCATCGGCCTGGTGGTCCCGCACCTCGTGCGCGCCATCACGGGCCCTGATTACCGCTGGATCCTCCCTTACTCTGCCCTGACGGGTGCGGTGATGATGCTGTTCGCAGACGTGGTGGGCCGTCTGATCGCTCGTCCGGGCGAGTTGCAAGTAGGCATCATCCTCGCGTTCGTGGGCGCGCCGTTCTTCATCGCCCTTATTTATCGACGCCGGGTGGTGGCCATTTAATGAGTTCCCTCCTTGCCCGCCCTACCTCTTCCACTATCCCTGGGCGCCCGCCATTCCGCGTGGGCTCATTTTCTGTGGTCTGGCGCCCTCGCGCGTTGACGGTGTCTCTATTGCTGCTCGTGGCGATCGTCTTGCTAGCGGCGGTCTCCATCGGCCTGGGTGACTATCCTGTGTCCCCGGCTCGTGTGCTGGAGGTGCTGTTCACCGGCCAGGGCACCCGCATTGAGCGTCTGGTGGTTTTGGATTGGCGCATGCCTCGTGCGCTGACGGCCATTCTGGTGGGCTGTGCGCTGGGATTATCCGGAGCCCTCACTCAGTCCGTGACTCGCAATGCGCTGGCCAGCCCGGATATCTTGGGCTTCACTACGGGCGCGTCCGCGGCCGCGGTCACCGTCATCACTCTGGGTGGTGGCGCTGGTGGTTTCCTCGGCTGGCTCAGCAGCATCGGCATTCCCTTGGCCGCGGTGCTTGGTGCGGCTGTCACCGCAACGGTGATGTGGGCTCTGGCGTGGAGGAGATCGACTGATTCCTTCCGGCTAGTGCTGTTCGGCATCATCATCTCTGCTCTGTTGACCTCGTATATCAACTTCCTGATGATCCGCACGGAGTTGCGCGATGCCGCGGCCGCGCAGTTCTGGCTTACTGGCTCCCTGAGCACTGCGGACTGGTCCAAGATGTGGCCCATCGCCATTGTTGTGTTGGTGTTTACACCGCTGCTGGCCTGGATTGGTCACCAACTTTTAGCCACCTTGCTGGGCTCGGATACTGCACGGGCTTTGGGACAAAACGTCCAGGGTGTGCAGGTGCTTCTGCTCGCCGCTGCCGTGGCTTTGGCAGCAGTGGCGGTCTCGGCCGCTGGCCCCATCGGGTTCGTCGCCTTCGTGGCCCCACAGGTGGCGCTGCGCTTGTGCAACTGCTCTGCACCACCGCTTCTGGCCTCTGCGCTGACCGGCGCTGCGCTACTCCTGCTGGCAGATATCAGCACCCAAACTCTTCTGCCCGTAGAGCTGCCGGTGGGCATTCTCACCTCGGCAATCGGCGGTGCGTTCCTTATTTATTTGCTGGTCCAACGGAATAGGTCAACCACGGCATGAGAAAAGATCCCACCCTGGAAGTTAGCAGTGCCGCGAACAAAGAAGGACACATGACTCAGAAGCACAGCATGAGCGCACGCGGCCTCGCCGTGGGCTACGGCGACCGGACGGTCATCGAAGGCTTGGACGTGGACTTTCCTCGCGGGCAGATCACCACAATCATCGGCCCCAATGGCTGCGGCAAATCCACGTTGTTGCGAGCCATGTCTCGTCTCCTTCCGGCGAATGAGGGCGAAGTGCTGTTAGACGGCGCCGATATCTCATCCATCAGGCGCAAGGACCTCGCACGGACCATCAGCGTGCTGCCACAAACCCCTACCGCCCCGGAGGGACTCAACGTGGCTGATCTCGTCTCGCGCGGTCGGCACCCACACCAATCGTGGATCCGTCAGTGGTCGTCCACGGACGAAGCCGAGGTGCACAAGGCGCTGGAAATGACTGGCTCGATGGGGCTGGCGGAGCGCACCCTGGATTCTCTGTCCGGAGGGCAGCGGCAGCGTGTGTGGATCTCCATGGTTCTTGCGCAGAACACGGACATCCTGTTCCTGGACGAGCCCACCACCTACCTGGATCTGGCCACGTCGGTAGAGATTTTGGAGCTGGTGCAGCGTCTACGCCGAGAGCTGGATCGGACTGTGGTGATGGTGCTGCACGATCTCAACTTGGCTGTACGCTACAGCGATAATCTCGTGGTGATGAAGGATGGACAGGTCCTCGCCACCGGGCGTCCCAGCGAGGTCATTACCCCAGAGCTACTGCTCGAGGCGTTTGCCCTCAACGCGCTAGTCATCGAGGATCCTGTCACCGGCGGTCCGCTGATCGTCCCCAAGTGACGATCAGGGCTTAGTCCTCCATCAGCTCCTGGGCGGGAGTCTTCTTGGACTTCCGCCAGTTGATCATCGCGGAAATCACCACCGGAGTCACAGACACCAGCACGATGACGATGGCGATCATGTCGATGCGATCCGCAATGCCCGGGATATCCCCCAGCAGCACGCCAATGCCGACCATGCTGACAATCCACAGCACTGCACCCGTGACGTTCCATCCCACGAACTTCTTGTACGGCATCTCCGCGGTACCAGCGGCCACGGGAATGTAGGTACGCACGATCGGGATGAAGCGCCCCAGTACCAGAGCCAACGGCCCGTACTTCAGGAAGAAAGCCTCGGCTTGTTCGAGGTGCTCGGTTATGAGGATCTTGGCGTCGGGCTTAAACAACTTGCGGCCAAAGCGGTGGCCGAGCCAGAAACCTACCTGGTCGCCCAAGAACGCCGCGACGATGGCCACGCCCACCAGAATCGGAACGTTCAAGCCCAGCTGATCGCGCAAGATTGCCGCGGTGACCAGCATGGAATCGCCGGGGAGGAACGGGAAGAGCACGCCGGATTCAATAAAGATAATCAGCGCAATGCCGCCGAGCGCCCAGCCGCCAAAGTTCTGGAGCAGGGTGGTGGCGTCCATGAGGTCGCTTAAGTGCACAGGGAATCCCTTGTAGAAAACAACTGGTCTATTCTTACCGCACGGGGTGTCTGCGGAAGATGTCCACTCCACCTCCGGCCCAGGGCTCTCGTGGTGTTTGTCCGCACAGCCGGGCGACCCTGCTGGCTTGTGGACTTGCCAAGGCCTGTGGCATCGCGAGCACCGCACACAACTACTGGTGGCAGATCCCACCTCCCTGCCTTCCATGCGCGCGATCCTAGAGTACCTCGCCACGCTCTATCCCGAACAGCTCGCTTCCACGCACGTCATCGCGGTCACCAGTACCGATTCCGATTCAGAGCCCCACCTGGAAGATTGGCGCAACCGTCTAAGCAGCCTCACCCGGATCTCCGCACCTTCTGACGGTTATGCGCAGGCCATCGCCGAGCATCTCGCCAACATTGACGTTGAGTCCTCGCGCAATCGACAGCACAAGCCCAACCCAGACGTGGACTATGTGTGGGTCGCCGGGGAGGGGGATTTCTGCAAGGTGGTGCGCTCCCACGCCATCAAGACTTGGCAGCTCAACAAGGACAACATCCTGTGGTGCCCTTATTGGTTCGTCGGCAAGGCTCGCCCCTAGCGTGCATCCGTTATCCCCGTGAGTGCCCGTCCCCTAGCCAGCAACAGCAAAACCGCCCCAGCACGTTCATGCGGGGCGGTTCGGCGGTTGATTCAGACTACTTCGTGGCGTCTGCCAACGGCTGCTCGATCTTGTCCAGCAGGTAGTTCAGGCTCAGCACGGTCTGCCATCCGAAGGCCTTTTCCAGGTCGCCTTCCAGGTAGACACTGTGTCCGTCCTTCACGGCGGGCAGCTTGCCCACGATCGGATCCTCGGTCACAGAAGCCTTGCTCTGCTTCGGAGAGTAAGACAGTTGATCCCACACCAGCACGTCAGAGTTGATCTGGTCTGCGTTTTCCTTGGAGACCTCACCGTAGAACTTGTCCTTGGTGATGCCCGCGTAGGCCGGGTTGATCTTGAATCCCAGCTCGGTGAAGAAGCGGCTACGCGGATCGCCCTCGGCAAAGACAGCCAGGCTCTCGTCGGAGACAGTGGCCACGCCGAGTTCCTTTTCGGCCCATTCTGGGTGGCGGCCCTTGAGCTCTGCGAACTTCTCCTTGACCTGCTCCACCTGGCGCTTTGCCTCTTCAGGCTTGCCCACGGCCTGCCCGATCTCTTCCGTGGTCACGTCCCATGGTTGCTGTAGTTCTTCGTATTCGCCCTTTTGTACGACGACAGGGGCGATCTCAGACAGCTTCTTGTACGTGTCTTCATCGATGTCCGAGTACACGGCCACGATGAGGTCTGGATTGTCCTTGGCGATGGCTTCCGCGTTGACTTCTGTGTCCTTGTCGATCCGAGGAGTGTCGCCCTCGATCTTGTCATTGGACCAGTTGCCCGCAGCCTGACCATCCGGGGTCATTCCGTCCCAGTACTTCACGGAGACAGGAGTAACTCCCAGCGCCAGCAGTGCGTCCTGATCCGTGTAGCCCAAGGAGACCACGCGCTGCGGGGCTTCCTTGATTTCGGTGGAGCCGTAGCGGTGCTCGATGGTGGTGGGGAATGCGCCCTGCTCGGCGTTGACTGCCTGGGAGTCCCCGGAATTTCCGGACTGGTCATCAGTCGAGCAAGCGGTCAGTGCCGCGCCCAAGGTCAGCACAGCAGCGGTGCTAACGAGAATCTTCTTGAGTGTCATTTTTCTCCGTTGTTACTGGTGACGGATTTCCGCGCGAGGTGTGGCCCGTACACAAAAGGGAAAGGTCAAACCTTTGGTTGGATATATCCAGCCCTATGTCCAAAGAATTCGGTGGCGGTCAGTTCCGAGTTGTCGTCGAGACGAACACGATCCAGAACAATCGCCGGCGCCGGCACGTTGGCACGGGGCGATCCACAGACCACCGCGATTCCCCCCTCGTGAGGGATGGTGACTCGGCCGGGGGTTCCGCCGAAGCGGCCCAGCGAGACGTGCGCGGAAAGCACGCGGACGCGCTGGCCTCGGAATTCAAAGTAAGCATTGGGGTACGGGTCGGACTGCGCCCTGACCAGCAAGGCGATATCTTCCGCAGGTTGGGTGAAATCTATGCGAGATTCCTGCTCGCCGCGCTTGTGGAAGTACGTAGCGCGGGTGGGATCTTGAGGTTGCGCAGTGGCGGTGCCTTGGGCGACGTCACTCAATGCGCGTTCCACGAGGGGCTCGATGAGGTCGATGGTCTTGGCCACGAGATCCGTGGTGGTGTCCTGCGGACCCACGGGGATCGCGCGCTGGGCAACGATGGGTCCGCCGTCCAGCACTTCATCCATCTCGTGCACAGTGACGCCCACGTGAGTTTCCCGGTTCAACAGCGCCCACAGGATGGGCGAAAATCCGGCGTACTCGGGCAGGAGACCATCGTGGACATTCAATGCGCCGTGCTTGGCCAGGCTGAAAACCTCGGGAGGAAGCCAGGTTCGCCAATTGTTGGCCACGATGATGTCTGGTGCAGCATCGCGCAACGCCTCAATGACGTCTTGACCCACGCGCTCAGTGACACACACCTGGAGCTCATGTTCGCTGGCGAGCTCCTCAACGGAGTCTGCCCACATTTGCTCATAAGGGTGATCGCTGGCAGGGTGCGTAACTACCAAAACTACTTCATGACCAGCATTGATGACCGCAGACAACGTCCGGTGTCCCCACGACTGATAGCCGAAAACAGCAACTCGCATGCAGGGGATGTTAGCTTAGGTTTACCTATGTAGTCAATGATGAAAGTGGCGCAATTTTCATGCCAGACTCCCCGGACGTGACCACCCTTCACCGAATCTCGGTGCCCGCGGATGCGGAAGCCCTCGTTTTCCCGGACCCCTACCGCTCGAACGTCGAGCTCACCGAATCGATGTCCACCGTCGATGTGCGCATCCCGGCGCACTCAGCAGTGACCTATAGCTTTCAATCCGGCGAGCTGAAATATCCCGATCCACATAACGCACACGGCGCAGGCCCACAGGCGAGCCTATTGAGCGGCGATTCTGTGGACCAGACACTCTGGCCGCCTCGCTCCCCAGAAGTCATCGCGGACTTGCCCGGCGCACGCCTGTCCATCGACCGGAAGGTATTCGGCAGGCGCTGCACCGCGCGCCTCGATGACCGCGGTGCGGATACCACCGTGGTGTTTTTGGATGGCGATGACTGGATCCATCTGCATGACCTCACGGGCGCACTGGACCGGGCAGTCACGGCAGGGCTTATCCCCCAGATCAACCGCGTCTTCCTGCCGGCAGCCAAAGACCGCAGCGAGGAGTACACCTCCCAAACATTCGCCAGCGCACTGGCCACCGAGCTTCCGCCGATCATCAACAGCAGCCACATAGTCCTGGTGGGGCAAAGCTTCGGCGGTCTCTCCGCCCTGCGCGCAGCTCTAACGGCTTCCACCGAAACCACGCCTGCAATCAAAGGAGCCATCGCCCAGTCCCCTGCCGTCTGGTGGTCCGCTGACCGTTCTGCAGAGCTCGCGGACACGCTCTCGGACGGGCCCGCAGGAGGCGACATTGCCGCACAGCTCACTGGCCCCTCACTCGAAAATCCTGCGGCTCACAGTGGCTCCGGTCTGGCACGCATCGTACTGACGTGCGGTGCAGAAGAGCCGCCCATGCAACGACACGTGGATGCAGTGGCCGATGCCCTGACACGCCGCGGCTTTCCCACCACCAATCACCGCACGCCCGGTGGCCACGACCCTGCGATGTGGCGCCACGGGATCATCCCGGCACTCGCCGAATTGCTGGGCTGAATCTACGAGCGCGCCTCCACAAACTCCGCCACGCGCTCGACTGTCCGCAGACCGTAGAATTCGCGCACGCCAACCTCCACTCCCAGCTCTCCACGCAGCAGTGCGCAGAGCTTGATGACCGCCATGGAGTGCCCACCCATGTCAAAGTAATCAGCATCCACCGGCACGTCCTCGGGCTCAATATCTAGCGATTCGGCAAACAGCTCCGCCGTGATCTCCTCGGTTTCGTTCGCCGGTTCGCGGCCCTTCTCCGTGATCCTTTCTCCCTCACCCAGTGCAGCAAGGTCGGTCTTTCCATTCGACGTCACCGGCAACTCATCCACGATCGACCATCGATCCGGGATCATGTAGCTGGGCAGTTCCTCGCGCAATGCATTACGCACGCCAGTCAGGAAACTCTGCCGCTCCCCCTGGTCCGCATCGCGCAGTTGTGGGGCCACGAGGTGACAGGCCAGGAGTGTGGCGTCGGATATACGAACAGGAACGGTCACGCAGTGGAGGATGCGGGGATCAACGCCGCGGGACACGGCGGCCGAGACGTCGCCGGGATCCACGCGGTGACCACGAATTTTCACCTGATCGTCGCTGCGTCCGAGGTACTCGAACATGCCATCCGCACGCACGCGGACGATGTCTCCCGTGCGATACATCCGCTCACCCGGGGCGCCCCACGGGCAGGCGACCATGGAGCTGGCGGTGCGCGCCGCGAGCCCATGATATTCCTGCGCTAAGCCGCTGCCCGCGAGGTAGAGCTCACCCGGCGCTCCTGTAGGAACGGGGCGCAACCACGGGTCCAAAACGAACGCCGCCGTGCGATCCACCGGCATTCCGATCACGGGCGTGGCGCTCTCATCCGTGCCAGCACCCAGGGCGTTGATGGTGTACTCGGTGGGTCCATAGAGGTTGTATCCGCGCACGTCATCGGCCTTTCGCAAGGTCTCCCACACGCCGTGCGAGACAGCCTCGCCGCCCAAGAGCACCAGCCGCGGGCGATGCGCGCCGGATTCCAGCATCCCCTCCGCGAGCAGCTGCTCGGCAACGGTCGGGGTGACGTTGATGACATCCACCTGATGCGCACGAATGGCCTCAACCATGGCCGCAGCATCGCGTCGCAAATCCTCGGAGAAGATCCGCACCTCGTGGCCTTCCACCAGCCAAAACAGCTCTTCCCACGACATATCGAAGGCGAAGCTGATGGCATGCGCGATCCGCAACGTCCGCCCATCGGCAGCAGCTGGGGCGAAGATCTTGCGCCGGTGATTGTCCAGCATGTTGTGCAGCCCGCGATGCTTGATCACCACGCCCTTGGGCTTGCCGGTCGATCCGGAGGTGTACATCAGGTAGGCATCGTCCCCGGGCACCGCCGCAGGCGTGTGGGTGGTGGCGTGGGAATCGGCAGTGGTGACGTCGACGCAAGGAAGCGCACCGATCCGCTCCATGCGCTCCCGAGAACTCGAGTCCACCAGCGCGGCTGCGGGCTGGCTGTCCTCCACGAGGACCCGGAGCCGCCCATCGGGGTGCGTCAGATCAAGCGGCGCGTAGCGCACCCCTGCCCACAGGGCTCCCAGCAGAGCCACCACCGAATGCGCGGAGCGCTCCACCGCAATGGCGACAGTATCGCCGCTGGTCACGCCGCAATTCTTGATCTTTTCCGCAATGTCGGAACAGCGAGCAATCAGCTCACCGAACGTCCACTGCTGTGCGTCATCCGCTAGCGCGATGCGATCTGGGAAGCGCTGGGCGGTGTCCTTGAGCTCATCCGCAATGGTGCGGTCAATGCCTTCGGCCTTCTGCCAGGAAGCCATCTGCTCCGTCGTGCTTTGCGGGGAAGAATCCTCCGCTCGGGCTGGCGCCAACTGGGCCAGCTGAGCGAGCGGGACCTCTGGTGTGTCCACAAACGCGGTCAGGACTTCGGTCGCGGCCTTGAGCACGGAATGTGCGAGGGACTCGTCCACCACGTCGTGGCGGAATTCCAGCTTGATGCCCAGCTTCGGCCCCGGAGTGAATACCCAGGTCAGAGGGAAGTGCGTGGAATCTTCCGCGCGCTCCTCCACAACCCCGTGGCGTTCCCGAAGTTCCGCTGCTGCCTGCGGATCGAGGAAGTTCTGCACCACCACCATGGAATCGAACAGCGTGCCTACCCCCAGCTGCCGCTGGATGGCGCCGAGGTCCGCGGAATCGTGGTCCATATCCTCGATGCGCTGGCGATAAACATCCTGGACCAGTTCTTCTATGCTCTGGCCGGGCCGAGCTGTCACTCGCACTGGCACTGTGTTGAGCAGCACTCCCACCACATCAGACATGGCGGGGTCGCTCAAGGCATCGCGGCCACTGACAGACTGACCAAACACCACATCCGAATCCCCTGTGACAGCACCCAAGGCCACGGCCACGGCTGCGTTGACCACGGAGGTCAACGTCACGGCCTGCGCCCGGATCTTTTCCTGCAGTGCGCCGGTCAGCTGCTCGCTGACCTCGGCAAACACCTGGCGAGGCAACTCGCTACCAGCGTGCTCTGAAGAGATATCCGCGGCCTGCGGGGCAACGAGCGTGGACTGAGACAACGTCTCTAGGCGATGTACCCAATAGTCGCTATCTGCCTGCTCTTTGCGAGTGTCAACGGACTCGAGCAGGGCGTCAGCAATAGAACAACCGCGAGGAACCAACTCTCCCGCACCCTGCGTGCGGGCCTGGCCGGACCTCAACGTCAGCCTCTCGAGGAAGGTTTGCAGCATCACTGCACGCGACCAACCATCGACCAGAACCAGGTGGTAGGTAAGAAGCAGCGTGTCGCCAGGCTGTCCGTCACTTCGGCCGGTGACGATGGTTGCCTTCGCCAGCGGCACGGATGCGAGATCGATGCCCGCGCTGCGATCAGCGTGCATGATCGCCTCGAGATCCCCTTCGGTGGTCTCGACGGGGAGGTCAATGCCCTGTCCACTCCACGGCAAGTTCTGCACGGGTTGGCCGGAAGCATCGGTGTGGAACTCCGCGCCCATGGCTGGATGCACGGTCACTGTGTCCCGGAAGGCTTCCACCACGGCCTCGGCATCCAGTCTCCGGTCAAACGTCAACGCAGTCTGTGCAACGTAGGCACCCGGTGCTGCCACCTGTGACTGGAACCAGATTCCGCGCTGCAGCACGCTCAGCGGAGCGCGGCGTCCTGAGGATTGCTCGCGGCTGACGTGCTCCTGCAACTCGCGAGCAACCTCGCCGATGGCGCTGCGCAAACGCTCGGCGGAAATCACCGCATTCACCACGGACAGCTCCATGCTTACGGCCCGCTCGCTAGACCACACATCGGCCTCCACCAGGTAATCCGTCCACTGGCAGGCGGCATCGCCCGGCGCGTGGAGGACAGCGCCAGTCTCTCCCCGTCCGAGGTAGTTGACCAGGATCTGTGCCCCATGGGCCAGGGTTCGCTGCCCTTGCGGGTGTGTGTATCGCAGTGCCTGATAAGTGCGGCGGTCCGGGGCTGTGCCGTCCTCGTGGAGCGCGCGCATTTCCGCTGCGGCACGTGCTGCATCCGCTGGATCAGCCAACGGGATTTCCACCGGCGCGATGGTGGTAAACCATCCGAGGGTTCGACCATAGGAATGATCAGCCGGACGTCCGTGGCCTTCTACGTCCACGGCCCAGCTCCGCGCGTCCGTGCCCATTGTTCGAGCCACCGCGACGGTCACCAGTCCTGCCACGAGGTCCTGAACGTCCACACCCATCACGTCGGGTGCAACGCTCTGCAGGACCTGCGCGGTCTGTCCGTCAATGTTCACTTCGAGCGTGCTCACATGATCCGTACTCCACTGGTTCGAGTCCTCGACGGGCCGTGGCAGCGTAGCCAGTTCACTCCAGTGCAGGGCATCCTGAGCTGCTGCGGTGTGAGCATCGTGCAGTTCTTGCAGGCAAAGATCCTTGTAGCTCGCCTGCCCGGAGAGAATCCTGCGCCCTGCGAGCGCATCGCGCAGATCGTCTTCCAGAATCATCCAACTGGCGCTATCGATCACCGCGTGATGAGCAACGGCCTTGACGTACCCATCCACACACCCGAGCACCACGCTACGACCAGCAGCAATATCGATGTGATCGATCAATGCATCCACGTCCAAAGCCCGCACAACCATAGGGCCGTCTCCCTCGGCACCAACAAAGTGCGCGAACGCAGAACTGGTGTCCACGCGCGTACGAAGCATCGGATGTGCCTGCGCTACCTGCTGCAGGGCCTGTTCCAAGTCCTCCACAGCGACTGGCCCCAGATCCAAGCGGCGCGCCTGCACAAAGCGGTCGCTCATGCCTCTTTCCATCTGCCTGCGCAGCATCGCCGGGATGGGGAAAGCCCCCGAGATCTCCTGGTGCCCGTCCTTGGGCAGGGCTTCTTCCTGGCTCTGCCTTGTTTCCTGGATTTTCTGCTGGGTGGCCTGCGGCGTGACCCGCTCGGCAATCTTGCGTGGCGTGCGGCCCAAGAAGAAGTCCCGCGGAGTCACGTTGAGATCAGCGCGCGCCAGCGCGTGAGTAACGCGGATGGCAAGAATACTGTCTCCACCTAAGCGGAAGAAGTCCGAGTCCGGCTCCACCTCGGCGCGGTCCAAGCGAAGTGCATCAGCAATTGCCTGCGAGATCGCCTCCACCAGATCCGAGGTGCCCGAAGCCTCCTGAGCAGCAGGAATCACACCCAGAAGGTCCAGGATCGCGCGCTCATCCCGCTTGCCATTGATGGTCTGCGGCACCTGCGTACTCACCGCGAATAGCTGCGGAACCATGTAGGCAGGGAGCGCGTCTCGGGCCGCTGCGGCAGCTCGGGAGGTGATCGCCTTTGCGTCGGCACGAGAATCCGTAATCAACAACGCACCCGGCACCTGGCCTTCGGGCAGATCGACGACCACCACGGTGGCCTCCCGCACACCGCTGACCTTCTCCAGCGCGCTCTCGATCTCCCCCAGCTCCACGCGATAACCGCGCAGCTGCACCTGCCTATCGGCGCGGCCCACGTAATCCAGATGACCGTTGTTCAGCACCTTTGCCATGTCTTTGCTGCAGTACATCCGCGCGCCGCCGCCAACGAAAGGATCGGCCACGAAGCGGGAGGCCGTGGTAGAAGCAAGCCCCCAATAACCCGCGGTGACCTGCGGCCCGGCAACGTACATCATGCCGGTCTCTCCAGGCTGCACCGGCTGTAATTGCGCGTCCAGAACATAGGTACGCAACCCGTCCATCGGGCGGCCGATCGGGCTGCGGGCCTCCCCTGCATTCTCGGAGCATTCGTGTGCTGTGACGTGCACTGTCGTCTCCGTGATGCCATACATGTTGATAAACCGAACATTCGGATGAGCACTGCAGTAGGCAGCCTCTGCGCGGGCCTCCAAGGCCTCGCCGCCGAAGATCACCGTGCGCACCGCAGAGTCCTGCCCGAGGTGCGGCTCCAACGCGGCAAAGGCGGTTGGGGTCTGGCTCAGCACCGTGATGGCTTCGGCACGCAACACCTCTGCGGCATCCTCGGGCGAGCGCATCAGCGCATACGGCATCACCACGGCACGCCCGCCGGAGCTCAGCGCTGCCCACATCTCCCACACCGAAAAGTCAAAGGCGAAGCTGTGGCTGATCGACCACACGTCCTCCTGCGAAAACTCCACGTGGCTGCGAGCATTGCCCAGCATCGCGGTCACGTTGGCGTGTGTGACGGCCACGCCCTTCGGCCGCCCTGTGGAGCCGGAGGTGTAGATCACGTAGGCGATGTCATTGGCACGGGCCACGCTTGCCGACCGGCCCGCAGGCGGCTTCGCTTCCCCGCTCATCGTCTGTTCACTGACCACGAGGACGGGACAATCTACCAGCTCAGAGACCATTTTTTCCGCGCTGGGAGACACCAGCACGGCATCGGGCTGGCAATCCTCCAGGATCAATTCCACCCGCGCTTGCGGGGACAACGGATCCACGGGAACGTAGGTGCCGGCGGACATCGTGGTCGCCAGAATGGCCGCAACCTGCCACGCATCGCGCTCCATGAGCAGGGCTACTCTCGGGGTGTGGATGGCGACCTTCCGGTCCAGCACAGCGCGTATACGCTGAGCGGCGTCGTCTAGTTCTTCGTAGGTCCAATGCTCCGCAGCACCGTCTTCTCCGATGCTGGTCAGGGCGGGCCGGTCGCGGAAATGTTCGAAGCTGCGTCGCCACAAAGAAGGAAGCGTGTCCACACCAGATACCGCACCCAACGCCTCTGCAACCTCACCCACGGTCGCCACCGCACCGGATTCAGACAGCAAAGAATCCACACTCACCGCGAGCATCTGCGCGATCCTTTCGGCACGTACCTCGGTGATTCGCTGCGGATCGTAGATCAGGCGCAGTGGGTGCTCAGCGGAAGGGTTGACCACGACGGACAGGGGAAAGTGCGGCGCGCCATTGTTGCGCACGTCAGCAACCTGTAGTGGCGAGCCGGGGCAGCCCACGTCCTGTGGAGATAGCGGCACCTCCACCACCATCAACGTATCCAGCAGTTCGCTGGCGTTGGTTCCCAGGTCTCGGGCAATATCAGCCAGGCTGACGTGCTGCACATCGCGGACCTGATTGTTGTGATGGACCATGGCGTGCAGCATGCTGGTCACCGGCAGGGTGGGATCAGATTGCCCCGGCGCGACCACCGGGATGGTGTTGAGCTGCATGCCCACGGCATCGGCCACGCCAGGAACGGGAATGTCGCGGCCGGAAACGGAAGTGGCAAACACCACGTCAGCCCCAGGTTCGCAGCCCACCAAGGTGCGAAGGACCAGCCCCCACGCCGCGTGCACCACATCCGGCAGGCCCACACCCGCTGCCCGAGCACGCTCAGACAAGCCAACAGTCCGCGGATCGTCTACCAGCAACTCCCGGCGCTCGAGCGAACTCGAAGGATTAGGGCACAGCACCGTGGGGCGTACCTCGCGCATTTCCTCGCGCCAGACGGACATATCGGCTTCCGCGTCTCTGCGCGCCACCCATCGCACGCTGCCGGCCATTCCGGCGTCCGGGTCGTAGCGCGGGATCCGGGCATCGTCATCCCGGTAGATCTCCAGGAGATCCCGCAGCATGATGGGCACGGACCATCCGTCGGCGATCAGGTGATGCACCGTCTGGATCACGGCGATGTCCTGGCCACACACCGCACCATCGACACTGGTCGGGAGCACAACGGTCCATCGCATGAGAGGCTCGGGCGCGGCATCACCGGGCGGCTGCAAGGAGATTCCCCGCGAGATGTCGTCAGCGGCAATCTCCTCCGCACGCTGCGCGAGCCAACCCTCCAATCCAGCCTCAGCCAACTCAGCAGGCACCGTCACCTCCCGAAAGTCCACCCGCAGATGCTCGGCAATCCCCGGATCAATCACGGCAACCACATCGCCACCGTCAGTTTCCCAAGGGCGGGTGCTCAGTGCGGGGTGGCGTCGGATCAAATTACGCGCAGCGCGAGCGAATCGCTCCCGGTCAAACGGTTCGCTGCATTCCACCCGCAAGACCTGTTGCTCCACATACGAACTGGCCGATTCCTCGAATAGCGAGTGGAAGTACATGCCGTGCTGCAGCGGGGTCAGCGGCAGCACGTCCTGCAGCTCCGCGGAGCTCTGTGCAGTGATTCGTGCCAGGTCCGCAGAGTTCACGGTTGCGGGGGCAACGTCGCCCACGGACAACACGCCGTGATCGGCAAGCGCTGCCACCTCGCGCAATGCCACATCCCAGTGCGCGACCAATTCGTCGATCCGTTCGGGGGAGATCCTGCCGCGCGCCCAGGAGATCGTGGTGCGCAGGACGTATCCCTCGCCGGTGTCTTCGGCGATCGCGTTGAACTCCAGCTCGCGGACCAACGGCTGGTCCGGGTCGCGTTGCTCGCCGAGTTGGCCGGTGGAACCCGCGGGAGCGAAATCTTGTGCTCCTGCGGATACGCGCCCCAAGTAGTTGAACAGCACCTGTGCCTGCGGAGGGGTCTTCGCGGACTGATGCAACCAGGTGTGGGCCTGGTAAGGAACGCCGTTGCCGGGGATGGCCGCGAGCTGGTCTTTCACTGCATTGAGTGCCAGCGCTAGCGGCGCGATGTGGCCCTCGGTCGCCGCGGAAGCCTCCTGCACTGCCGCCCGGGTGGGGTCGATCAGCATGGGATATAGGCAGGTGAACCAGCCCACGGTGCGTGAGAGGTCCGCTTCCCTGCCCTGTGGCCCGGGTACGAATCGGGTTTCGCGGCCGTGCCCCTCCATCTCCACCAGGGTCCATGTTTGTTTGTTTCGACGCCAACGCGCCAACGCCACGCTCAATGCCGTAAGCAATACGGAATTCGCCCCCGTGCGGAAAGCGTGGGGCACCGCACCCAGTAATTCGTCCGTGATCTGCACTGATGCCTCATGTACCACGCTGCGCTCCTCACGGACTGTGGGCGCTTTCTCGGGACTATCAGCAAGCGCTGGCACCTGCGGGTCCCGCAGAGGTTCATCCGCACTCGGCAATGGGGGCAGGGAACTATTGGCATCCTCCGCGAATTCGCCAGTATCAACGGCCTGTTGCAGCAGCTGCGTCCATCGGCGCAGGGACGTCCGCTCCGGCGCGAGCTGTTCCCCGCGATACGCCGCGGCGAGGTCCTCGCCGATAATGTTCCATGACACGCCATCGACCACCAGGTGATGCACCACCAGGCGCAATCTTCCGGGCACCAGCCCAGCCGCTACCACCACTCCGACTGCCGGATCCAGCAGTTCAGAAAGCGCAGCGATGTCCGTGGTGGGGTGGATCGCCACCGCTTCTTCGCCAGGACCCTCCGGGAGTTCCAGCCGCAAGGGATTCCGCTGCACACGGGCCCGCAGTGCAGGGTGCGCCTGCAGCACGTCAGCCACCATTCGCCCGGCCAGCTGCGCATCCACATCTTCTGGAACTGAAAACTCCACGGACTGAATGAAGCCGTCCACGTGATCAGTAATGGAATCGAACCAGCGCAGAATCGGCAGCGACTGCACCTCACCGGTTGGTTCATCGTCTGGATCCTGCACGAAGGTTCCGCGCTCTTCGGCGCACCGAGCCAGTTGCTGTGGAGTGCGCGCAGAGAAAATATCTCCCACACTCACCTCCACCCCGCGCCGTCCCAGAGCCGAGACCAGGGTGATGGCCCGCAGGCTATCGCCACCGATATCGAAGAAGTCCGTCTCCGCACCCACCGCGCTAACCCCCAATGCTTCAGCCATTGCCTCCGCGAGCAGAGCAACGGTTTCCCCGTCACGTTCAGCATCGGCCGGGGCATCAGTGAGCGAGCTCCAATCAGGTTCCGGCAGTGCCTTCCGATCCACTTTTCCGTTGGCCGTCCGCGGCAACTCATCCATGACGGTGATAATCGCGGGCACCATGTATTCGGGCAGTACCTCGGCACACCAACTACGGATCGCAGCACCCACGAGGCCCGCAGTCACCGTCACGTAGCCCAGCAGTCGCCCCTCCCGAGCAATCACGCTCGCCGCCTCCACATCTGGGTGTCCCACCAGCGCAGATTCCACGTCCTCTAACTCCAGACGCATGCCACGGATTTTCACCTGATTATCGGCCCGCCCCACGAATTCCAGCGAGCCGTCGTTGTGCCGGCGCACCAGGTCTCCCGTGCGGTACATCCGGGTTCCGTCCGACGCAAACACATCCGCAACAAAGCGGCTGGCCGTGAGTCCTGGGGCATTGATATACCCCTTGGCCAGCAGGAATCCGGCCACATAGAGTTCACCAATTTCTTGGTCTGGAACCACCCGCAGGTGCTCATCGAGCACATAGAGCCGACAGTTGGGATTGGCCACACCGATGCTCGTGTTGAGGCGATCCTCGTCGTCACGGTAGATGACGTGGGAGACACCGATGGTAGCTTCCGCTGGCCCGTACCCGTGGTACAGCGGGATGGCCAGCTGCTGGCGAAAGCGACGGAACAGCGCCTGGGTGAGCATCTCTCCGCCACACCAGACATGCCGCAAGCTGTCTAATAGATTCGTGCCTTCGGCCTGTTTGAGCATGACGTCGAGAACACTCGAAACCAGATACGCAAACGTCACGCCCTCGCGATGGATGAGGCGGGCCAAGCGTTGGGGGTCTTGCTCCACGCCCGGCGCGGCCACCACCACGCGGCCCCCGCAAACCAGCGGCAGGAAGATCTCATTGATGGAGATATCAAAGGCCAGCGGTGCCTTGAACAGGGAGGTATCATCGCGGCCGAAGAACAGGATCTGATCGCGCTGCCAGAGCAAGCGCTCCACGATCGCACCGTGGCGGATCATTGCGCCCTTTGGGCGGCCGGTGCTGCCAGAGGTAAAGATGACGTACGCAACGCTGTCCGTGGACGGCGGGGTGAACAGCTCGCGGGTGGCATCGAGGTCGAATAGCGCGTCTTCGGTGAGCGCGCAGTTGTCCGGCGTGAGTACGAAGCTCAGGCTGGCATCGTGGGTGACGGATTCCCGGCGCGCCTGCGGCCACGAGGGGTCTAGCGGGACAAAACTGCCACCGGCGAGCAACGTGGCGACGATACCCACCACCATCTCCGCGCTGCGCGGCAGGGAGATTCCCACATTCTGACCAGCGTCAATACCGTGTTCCCGCAAATTTCGCGCTACAGCAGTTGCATGGGCGACGAGCTGCGCATAGGTCAGTCTGTGCCGGTCATCCACCACTGCGAGCGCATCCGGGGTCTCCTGCGCATGCTGCAGGAGCAGGCTAATCAGGTCCGGGCGATCGCGATCCTGATCCGTGTCATTCCATATGCGCTGCTGGGCGATCCGATCCTGTTCACTGCGGCCATGACCGATGACGGCGCCGCCATCTCGAGAAGCAAGCGTATCGCCAGAGGAAAACGGAGTGTGAGCAGACGATCGGGTGGGCACAAAGAGCCTTTCGGTTGATGGGGAAACAGGGAATCAGACGCGGATGGCGGACGTCGGGCTAGGTGTCAGCCAACCTCGCGCGGAGCACGGCTCGGGAAAATCAGCCTGCGATCAGGTGCGAAGAATCCCGATGTTGCTCGGAGCGGAGATCTTCATCCGCCGGCGCACGATGCGTGCGTTGCTGTCCCGTGATGGCCTCCACCAGTTCCCCGGAGCGGGTCGCGATGTTGGAGAGCAACGTGGAACCGAGTCCATGCGTGGCCTCAGTTGCTCCCTGCACGAAGAGTCCTGGCACGCGCTCGCCATTGAGCACGGCGCCGTAATCCCTAGTGACGGTGAATTCTTCACTGCCGTGACTATCAGCGTGAATCCCCGCAAGACCGCGAGATCGGAAGCCCGTGACGCACACCACCACGTCAAAGTTTTCTGTCACCACGTCTCCGGTTACTCGGTGGCGAATGTCCACGTCGACGCTGCCGTCGGAACAATTACGCGCACCGAGCACCTCCGTGGTCCGGCGAATATCGAGCCGCTGACGCCCGGTGACGCTTTCCCGATACTGACGATCGTGGAGCTCATCGAGGAGCTCAGATTCCACGCAGGCGTAATTGGTGTACCGGTGGCGGATCAACAGCTCGTTGCGGATCGCATCGGGCGCATGGAAGAAGTCATCAACGGCCTCCGGGTCGAACACCCGATTGGCGAAGGGGCTGTCATCGGCGGGGATGAAGCCGTAGCTGTTCAAGCTGCCCGTGACGGTATCGATATGCGGGCAATCGTGGAAGTACCGGATGGCCTCGGCTGCGGACTGGCCCGCGCCGATCACCAAAGCTCGGCGGATATCCCACCCACTGTTCAGCAGCTTCTTGGTGCGCGGGAGCAAATCGATGTTGTGGAAGATGCGCGAGGTGTCCAAGGAGCTGTCCTCTGCCCACGCAGGCATCTTGGCTTCCAGACCGCGGGCAACCACCACGTTGCGGCAGCGAATGGACTCCGACTGCTGAGCTCGCTGCCCTTCGGACTCACCGCTTCCTAACTTCCTGCGGACGTGCACCACAAAACGAGCTCCGTCTGCGGCCGGTTCCGGAAGCGTCTCGATGGACGTCACGGTGGTGTTGTACTGCGTGTCCACGGTGATGTGATCCGCGATCCATCGGAGGTAATCGGCGAATTCCACGCGTTCCGGGGTGAAGGTTTGGCGGTTAATGAAATCAATCAAGCGGTCGCTGTGATGCAAGTAGTTGATGAAGCTGAAGCGGCTCTGCGGATTGCGCACCGTAACCAGGTCTTTAAGGAAGCTGATCTGCATGTTGGATCCTTCGAGGAGCATGCCTGGGTGCCAGTTGAATTCCGGGCGGGCTTCCACAAAGAGTGCATCGAGTTCTGGAGCTTGCTCTTCGATAGCTACCGCGAGCCCGAGGTTTCCGGGCCCGATGCCGATCCCGACGATGTCGCGGACGGAATTTTCGTGGGTACTGCGCTCTGCGGATGTCTGAGCTTGACGATCGATGATGGTCACTATGGCCTCTCTGTAGGATGCGCCAACCAACTTCTTAGGGTAGGCAATGCAAACCTATCTTCTATTGCTCAACAACCCCCTAGCGGGAATTGCTCACCCCGCGTCCGCAAACTCCCAGCTAGAGGCTTCACATCAACTACGTCCTCGGCTACCGACTGGAAGGCCCTCCCCACACACAGGACCACCGTGGTACGCCCGCGGCGAATATCTCTCACCGCACGCGCCACTTTCATGCCCGTCATTGAATCCACTGACGAGACCGGATCAACCATCACCAACATCTCCGGCTCAGCCAGTAGCGCTCGTGCCAATCCCAGCCGCTGCCGCTGACCACCGGAAAGATTGCGCGCACCTTCGGTCAGCTCGTGATCCAATACCCCGGCTGAATGAGCCGCCCCCGGCGCCAGTTCATCGAGCCCTAAGGCGTTAAGAATGTCTACTGCATCCTCCGCCCTGCCCTCTCCAGAGCTCCGCAGCACCGCCTGCCCCACTGTGTCCCCAAACAATGCCGGCTTCCGAGGCTCGGCAAGCACAGCGGAACGCACATCGTCTACCGAGATCTCGCAAATATCGCGCCCCCGGATCCACAGTTGTTGAGTTTGTGGCCTAGTCAGGGAGCCAAGCTCCATCGACTCCCCCGCGACCAACGCATCCACCAGAGCATCTGCCCATGCGGCTGAACAGTGCACCACCGTCAGTCGCCCCTCTGCGAACGCCACGGAAGCCTGCTCTGATCCCTCGACCTCGCCGTCTCCTTCGGCCTCACCGTCTCCACCGCGCATGGAAATGGCAGGCGTGCCAATCTGAGCAGATGGCACGCCCTGCCCCTCACGCAGCCGCTGAGCTTCCGCCACGCGCTGCAGCCTCCGAACGGAAGCCCTCGCCAATCCAATGAAGCGCGGCATTCTGCTGCACTGCCGCATCGGCTCCGCGATAAATTGTGACAGCGCCACCACGGTGACCAACTCCCCCAACGTCACATCGCCGGAAATGGTTCGATAGCCCGCGTACAGGCCCACCGCACTCAGCAACAGCACATTGCTGCCCATCGCCACGGCTTCATAACCTCCGCTGACCCACGCGAGCTTCCGAGCATCCGCACACGCCTCTTCAGATTTACGCGCATATCCACGGTAGGCCGGATGCGCGCCAGCCACTCCCGAGATCACCGGCAGCCCCTGCAGAATGTCGGTCATGCGCGCGGTCACTCGCGCGAGCAGAGTTTGTTGCCGCTCCGCGCGGCGTTCAATGATCTGAGACAGCCGGTGCAGGACTATCAACACCACCGCGCTGAGCACCAACACCACCACTCCCAGTGGCAGATCAATCAGCGCCAGAACAATCGTGCAGAAAATGGCTCCCACCAGCGCACTGATCCCCACCGGGACCACTTCGATGATGTCTACCGCCTGCACCACGTCTTCACCCACCACCGTGGGCAATTCCTGGCGAGGCAGACTGTCCGCATCGTCGGAATGCCCACCATGGCTCACCACCTGCGAGGTGATGCCTGCCCGCAATTCACATACGTTCCGAGCCGACGTAGCCTGCAGTATCCGGAACCCTGTCTGCCAGCTCACAGACACCGTCGCCAGCGTAGCGCCTAAGGCTGCGATTCCACCCACCAGGTGCCACACATTCTCGCTAGCGATAAGACTGTGCGCCAACCATCCCAGTAACACCGCAATCATGGCTTCGCCACGTGGTAGATGCTCAGCAACAAGCCACTCAGAGCCATCGCGCGAGAATTTTTTCTGACCAGCCCGCGCAGCGTCACCACCTTGTTGTCAGACACGCGCCTGCCTCCCCTGCTCATTCCAGGCGGTCCACATATCGGCATATGTTCCGTTTCTTGCTGCCAGCTCCTCGTGCGTACCTGTTTCCACCACGCGCCCGCGCTCCATCACCACCACGCTATCGGCGGAGGTTGCTTGGCTGAGCCGGTGCGCAATCACCATCGCCGTCCGTCCGCGGATCGCCGCGCGGGCAGCGTCCTCCAAGGACATCGAAAAGGCCTCGTGTGATTGCTGTGTTTCCTCGAGGTCACCGTCATCTTCGGCCGTTGATTCGTCAAGAATGACGACGCCAGCCCGAGACAATGCCACCCTGGCCAGCGCCAGACGCTGTGCCGCCACCGCATCTACGTGCAGGCCCCCTTCGCCCAGCATTGTGTCTAAGCCCTGCTTGTCGCCATGGGACAAGGATGTGCACCAATCTTCCGCACCGGTTCGGCGCAGCGCATCCCATATTTCTGCGTCGCTGGCACCTTCGGCTGCCAGCAGGAGATTATCGCGCAAACTCATCGCGAAGACGTAGTTTTCCTGGGAGGCAACGCAAAAGATCGAGCTTCTTTCTTGCGCACTCATTCCCACCACGTCGCACCCCCCAACGGTGATCACACCCGGCTCTGCCATCTCGAGGGTTCCAGAGACAATTTCCGCAACCGTGGACTTGCCAGCTCCCGATCCGCCGACCACGCATACCGTGCACCCCGCAGGGATGTGGAACGCCAAGTCATGCAAGATCTCTGGGCCATCCTCGTACCGATAATTCAGGCCCTTGACCTCTACAGCTGGACTCTGCCGATGCGAGGAGTAGTCATCAATCGGCTGTGGCGTATCCGCACCCGCGGAGCGAATGAGTCCCACGATGCGCCCCAAGGCCGCCCCGCTGCGCTGCAGTTCATCAAAGGTGAACAGAATCGTGCCGATCGGCACGAACTGACGGTGGAACAGAATCAACGCTGCCGAGATCTCGCCCACCGTCACCGCATCTTCGCGGAAGAGCAACCAGCCTACGACAGACAGGGCTGACAACCCCATGAACTCCGCGAAGTTCTCCCGCGCCACCAGCCCGGAAAACACACGAAACGCAGCGATTGATTCGTCCCGCGAAGCCTGCGCGTAGCGCCTGGTGAGACCTTGGCGGCTATCCACCAGCCGATGCGAACGAACCGAACGAATGCCCTCCATAGAACCTTGCAAGGAACCGATGACACCGGCTTCTAATTCGCGTTGGCGTCGATACAAAGGGGCAGAACGAGGAAGATACCATCGCAACCCCAGCGCATAGAACGGAATCCCGCACAGCCCCGCCAACGCGAGGCGCCAATCCAACCCCGCTATTCCAGCGCTGGCCACCACGACCATCACCAGCGCGCTGAGGGTCGATGGAACCGACTTGCGGGCACTGCTCACCAGCGCGGCGACATCCGCACCAACTCGGCCCAGCACCTCTCCCCGGCCCAGGGACTCCACCGTGGTGGAAGGCAGATTCAGCACCGCGGCGACGGCGCGCTCACGCAACTTCGCAACTACCTGGGCAATCGTCACACCCGTCAGCGCCTCCGCAAGGCCAGCGACAACGGCAGTACCAACACACGCCACGGCAGCCCACACAATCACCTTCAGCACGCCAGACTTGCCGTCACCGGCGGCTACCGCATCGATGACGCTGGCCAGCAGATAAATGGGCACCAGAGAGAGCAAGGCACCGGCGAAAGTGAACAGCACCGCACTAATTGCTGGAGTTGCGGTGCGACGGAGCAGGCGGCCAATCTCCGCAGCGGACTCACCAGGCGAAGCAGTGGGAAGTACGGCACTCACTTAAGCGTGAGACTTTCCTGCCGGTTGCAAGGTGGTCCACTCGCGGTCGATGAACTCCATCGCCTCGTCCCGCGATACCCCGCCGTCTACGCCACGGGAAGGGTCTCCCAGAGCCACGGTCCATCCGTCTGGCACGGCGGCGAACGTAGGCCACAACGAGTACTGTCCCTCGTCGTTGATAAGGACGAAGAAGCTGCCCTGTTCGTCATCAAACGGGTTGCTAGACAACACGCGCTCCTTGTCTCATGATGCGGAAATAAGGGTTAAGGGTCAAAAAGTGTGTCCGGAATCGCCGATTTTCAGGGGTTGACCTGTAGGTTTCAGGAAAGTATATGCT
>NZ_JASODY010000020.1:0-24756 GCF_030212265.1 Corynebacterium sp. UMB9976 | reverse complement strand
CATATACTTTCCTGAAACCTACAGGTCAACCCCTGAAAATCGGCGATTCCGGACACACTTTTTGACCCTTAACCCGCGGATGACCTAGTTCTTGCCGCCTGGGCGATTTTCCGCCAGCGACTTCCGAGCCGCGCGCAGCCACTCCGGCTGGTTCTCCAGCAGCTCCTTGATCTCAGCGGTGGTCAGCGGCTTATCCAGGTCATTCTTGCGCAGCGCAGTGATCGTAATGCCCAGCTTCCGCGCCACCTCCGGGCGTGGGTGGGGACCCTCGAGGCGTAGCTGCTGCAGCCACTCAGGTGGGTTCTGCTGCAGCTCCACGAATTCCTCGTGGGCCAGCGGGGTGTTCTGAAACTCCTCCGGGGCGGCCGGGAGGTAGATTCCCAACTTCTTCGCCGCCGTCATTGGCTTCATCTTTGGCCCCTTGGAGACCTTCTTTTCTGTCATTGCCTCTCCTGATCGCTCAGACATCCTGTCCGAGCCGGTATTTCTCTGGTCCGCGCGCCACCAGTAGCGGCGCTGCGCATGCTCAACTTTTCCGTCACCCATCCTAGAGCCAAGTGCCCGTTAACCCCGCCTCCCGGCAACCTGGCCTGACATTCCTTAAGTACCCGCGGGGCCTCGCGATAGGATGGCCCCATGGCTCAGCTCGCCCCGCGCTACCTCCGCGTCGTCTTCAGCCCCGGCATCAACCCGGACAAGTGGTTCGCTCGCTTCGACGACCGCGTCCCCGGATGGCGAAGCGCTGGCGCCGCCACAGACGATCCGCTGACATACATCAACAACGGAGAAGCGGACGTTGCGATCGTCCGTCTCGGGCAAGGCGGCGTACAGAAGGAAAAATTCCACGCCGTGACCCTCTACGAGGAACAAATGGGCGTGGCCGCCCCCAAAGAGCACCCGATCGAGGTGCTTGACCGGGTCAAGTGGGCCGAACTCTCCGACGAGATGTTCATGTACACCACACCCGCCGACGGCATCGACGACCTGCTCAAACTCCGCGAAATGCTGGGCGTTGTCGCAGCCAACGTCGGAATCGCCGTCGCGCCCCGCCCCCTCCTGCGGGCCCTAAGAACCAGGGGAGTGGTCAACCGCGAGCTCCTGCTCCCCGCACCGCGAGACGAAGATCCGGACGCAGGCGCAGTCGATAGCGCGGCGGTAAGCGGTGAGGAGAAGGGCACCGCGCCCGGTCCAGAGCTGCCCGGCACGACCGTCGTCGCCGTCGTTTGGCTGAAAGAGCGGGATGCCGAGGAAATACAGGAATTCGTCGGCATCTGCCGCGGCCGAAAGGCCGGAAGCAGCCGCGGGGAACTCAGCGGCGCGGAACAGAAACGAGCCGCTCGCACACCAAAAAACGCGACGTCGTCGACAACCACCCCACGCCGAGCCCGCGGGCGCGCAGGGGCGCGCAAGAAAAGCGGCAAGAAAAATTGGAAAGGCCGCCGGCACTAAGGCAGAATCTGTGCCATGACGACCGTGGGTAAGAACACTCCAGAGACGACGGGCGGATCCGAGCCGAAGATCCAGGACGTCGAAAGCCCGAAGCGCGCAGAAGACAGCATCATCATCCGCAACCTCCGCGAAGAGGACTACCCGGAAGTGCGCGCCATCCTGCAAGAAGGCATGAACACCGGCGAAGCCACCTTCGAGGCCGAAGCCCCCGAATGGGAGGACTTCCGGGCAGCGCGCCTGCTGGAACTGACCTTCGTCGCCGAAGACGAAGCCACCGGCAAGATCCTCGGCTGGATCGCGGCCTCCCCAGCCAGCCAGCGCGAAGTCTTCCACGGCGTGATCGAAGACTCCATCTACATGTCCAGCGACGCCAAGGGGCGTGGCGTAGGCGGCAAGCTGCTCGACACCCTCATCGCCGAAGCCACCAAGGCAGGCCGCTGGTCCATCCACTCCCACATCTTCCCGGAGAACGAAGGTTCCGTGCGGCTGCACGTGTCCCGCGGATTCGAACTCGTCGGGACCTTCCACTCCATGGCAAAGATGAGCTACGGACCCAAGAAGGACGCCTGGCGCGATAACCAGGTCTACGAGCTCGTCCTCGAGGAAGGGCCCGCCCGCAACGGCGAATAATCCCCCGTCGCGCCCAGCTGAGCCGCTTCGCTAGGATAGCGTCTCGCTGAGTCGCTGGTGTTTGATGTCGCGCCCAGCTGAGACGCGCTTTTAGTCTAGCGTCTCGCTGAGGCGCTGGGGCCGAATGAAGACCAGCACCAACCCCGCCACCAGCATCGCCGGCGCCAACCACCCCAACACCGGCACCAGCGCATCGTTATACGCGCCCACCACAGCATCCCGCACCGGATCCGGCAGCTCGTGCACCGCATGCGGCGTCAAACTGTGTTGACCGCCATGGGCGAACTTCTCCGCATACGGCGCCGCCGCAGGTCCCATCGCAGCCAGCGCCTCCGGCAACCGCTGCGACATAAACTCGCCGGCACGGTGGCTGAACAAGCTGCCCACCACCGCGGCACCCACCGAACCGCCGATCTGGCGGAAGAAATTATTCGCCGCCGTCGCGGTACCCACAATCTTGATGGGGAAGGTGTTCTGCACCACCAGCGTCAGGATCGGCACCGTCAAGCCCAACCCCACGCCAAATACCGCGAGGCACAGCCCGAGGTACTTCATCGAGGAATCCGGGGTCAGCCGCCCCACCATCACCAACGCGACCGTCGCGATCCCCAGGCCCACAACGGGAAAGTACTTATACTTGCCCGTGCTCGAGATATAACGCCCCGACGCCGTCGAGGAGATCAGCATTCCTGCCATCATCGGGATCATCATGAGCCCAGCAGCCGTGGGGGACAGGCCGTGAATCATCTGGATATACGTCGGCAGATAAGCCATCGCACCGAACATCGCCACGCCAACGATGATGCTGGAGATCGTGGTCAGCGCGAAGTTGCGCACCCCAAAGAGCTTCGTCGGCAGCACCGGGTTCGCCACCCGCGGCTCAACCACCAGGAACAATGCGGTGGCCACGATGGTGCTGCCCAGCAGCCCCAGGATGACCGGATCGGTCCAGCCGTAATCGCGGCCACCCCACGTCAGCGCCAGGATCAGCGTGCTCGTTGCGGCAGCCAACAACACCGAGCCGAACCAGTCGAAAGGTGCGCGCTGCCCGCGCCGCGGTAGCTTGAGCGCGAACGCCGAGAGCGTGAACGCGATGATCGCCAGCGGCACGTTGAACCACAGCGCCCACCGCCAGCCTGGGCCGTCGGTAAAGAATCCACCCAGCAGAGGACCGAGCACACTCGATAGGCCAAAGACCGCGCCCATCAACCCCATGTACTTGCCGCGCTCGCGGGCCGGGACAACGTCGGCGATGATCGCCTGCGAGAGCACCATCAGGCCACCACCACCCACGCCTTGCACCGCGCGGGCGAGGATCATCATCCCCATGGACTGCGCATTCGCACCAATCACCGAGCCGAGCAGGAAGACCGCAATCGCGAACAGATACAGCGGCTTACGTCCCAGCTGATCGCCCAGCTTGCCGTAGATCGGCATGCCAATGGTCATCGTCACCAAGAATGCGGTGATAACCCAGCTCATCTTGTCCGCCCCGCCCAGCTCGCCGACGAGTGTCGGCAGTGCGGTGGCGAAGATCATCTGCCCCAGCGAGGACATGAGCATGCCGATCATCAGCGAGGCGAAAACCAGCGGGACGTTATTTTGTTTGCGGTAGTCCTTTCCAGGGGCGGTGGACGCGGTATCTGTCATCTTTTCTTCCTGCTGTTGGGTTCGTTGTTGTGATGTTTATGTCGGTTGGGGAGGGGACGACGTCCCCGCCTGCAAGCTCGGTCACTCAAAGCTCAGCCGGTCGAAACCAGCATGGAGCGTGCCGAGGGCGCGGGTAGCGGCGGTGAAGGCCTCGGCGTCGGCGATGCCGCTATCGGAACTGTGCGCCAGGGCGAACGCGGACCACACCGTGGAGGTCACCATGTTGACCAGCAGATGCGCTTCTTGTTCGAGCGGTAGATCCCGCAAGCTTCGATTGGCGGGGTGCTCGGTCAGGTTGGCGATAATGGCCTTCTTGAGGCGCTCCTTAGCCTCATGGAGCGAACGATGGCGGTCGTAGAGCAGCTCGGGGGATGTGCGAAGAAGCACGGCACGGCGCCGGGCGATCTCTCGGGAGAGCGCTGGGTCGATCGAACTGGCATGCCGCCGCTTCTGGACCTCAATATGCGCCCTGCCGACGAGCTCCACCACCTGCGCCGGGAAGGGGAGGTCCTTCTCGGCGGACAATTCAGTGATCTCCGCGAGTAGGGCCGGGGTGACGACGCTGGCTGACGGGCCGCTCAGCAGCTGGGCCTTGGATTCGAAGTAGTTGAAGAAGCTGCGGCGGCTAATGTCCGCGCCTTCGCAAATCTGCTCCACGGTCACTTGATCCACGCCGTGCTCGAGGAAGAGGCGGGTGGCCACGTCCTCGATGGTGAGCGTGGTGTGGAGCCGGTTTCGCTCACGCCTTCCGGTCGGCGGTCCGGTGTGCTCGGGCCTAGGTTCGGGAGCTGGGTGCTGTGTCACCCAAAAAAGATTACGCTCAGTGCACTATTGCACGCAATGCAAAAATATGTGAGATGGCCGATACTTCGGGCCGTAGGGCGGGTACAAAAAACCGGCCGGGCCACGGGGATCCGTGGCTCGGCCGGCGGACGCGGCGCGTGAGCTGGCCTAATGCCAGTTCAGCGCGGCGGGTGCTTCTTAGAAGCGGTCGCGGTCGGTGTTGGCCATCGCCAGCACGTCGAGGCGCTTGTCCAGCTCCTCTTCGGAGAGCTTCTCCGGGACGAAGCCCAGGTCGATGACGGTCTGGCGGATGGTCTTGCCCTCAGCCAGTGCGGTCTTTGCGACCTTAGCTGCGTTCTCGTAACCGATCGCGGAGTTCAGCGGGGTCACGATGGACGGGGACTTCTCGGCCTCCAGCTTCATGTGCTCCTCGTTGGCCTCCAGGCCGTCGACGAGGCGCTCGGCGAAGACGGTGGCGGTGTTCGCCAGCAGCTTGATGGACTCGAGCACGTTGCGAGCCATCATCGGGATGAAGACGTTCAGCTCGAACTGGCCCTGGGTGCCACCGAAAGCGATCGCGGCGTCGTTGCCGATGACCTGCGCGGAGACCTGGGTTGCGGTCTCACACAGAACAGGGTTGACCTTGCCCGGCATGATGGAGGAGCCCGGCTGCAGGTCCGGCAGGTGCAGCTCGCCCAGGCCGGTCAGCGGGCCGGAGCCCATCAGGCGGATGTCGTTGGCCATCTTGTAGAAGGAGACGGCGACGCTGCGCAGCGCGCCGGACATCTCGACCAGACCGTCGCGGTTAGCCTGAGCCTCGAAGTGGTCCTCGGCCTCCTTCAGGACGTCCAGGCCGGTGAGGTTCTTGAGCTCCTCGGTGACCTTCGCGCCGAAGTCAGCCGGGGTGTTCAGGCCGGTGCCGGTTGCGGTGCCGCCGATCGGCAGCTCGCCGACGCGCGGCAGGGTAGCCTTCACGCGCTCGATGCCGAGCTCGATCTGGCGGGCGTAGCCACCGAACTCCTGGCCCAGGGTGACCGGAACCGCGTCCATCAGATGGGTGCGGCCGGACTTCACGACGTTCTTGTACTCCTTGGCCTTGTTCAGCAGGGAAGCCTCAAGCTTCTCCAGGGCCGGGATGAGGTCCTTGACGGCGGCCTCGGTGGTAGCCACGTGGGTCGCGGTCGGGAAGGTGTCGTTGGAGGACTGGCCCATGTTGACGTCGTCGTTCGGGTGGACCTCGACGCCCGCCTGCTTAGCCAGGGATGCGATGACCTCGTTGGTGTTCATGTTCGAGGAGGTGCCGGAGCCGGTCTGGAAGACGTCGATCGGGAACTCGGCGTCGAACTCGTTATCGGCGATGCGCAGGGCAGCGTCGACGATGGCCTGGCCCTTCTCCTCCGGGAGCAGGCCGCGCTCGATGTTGACCTTGGCGCAAGCAGCCTTCAGCAGGCCCATCGCGCGGATCTGTGCGCTCTCCAGCGGGCGGCCGGAGATTGGGAAGTTTTCCACTGCGCGCTGGGTCTGGGCGCGCCACAGGGCCTTCGCCGGGACCTTAACCTCGCCCATCGTGTCGTGTTCGATGCGGAACTCTTGATCGGTCATAATCGCTTCCTTCTGTTCTGAAGAATTAATAGTTCGGATTATCGCGCGCCCCAGCTGGGGCGGGGAGCTTCGGGCGCTCCCCATGCCACACAACATTCTACCGAGCTTTGCGACACGCGGGTCGCGGGGCAGTCTCCATGCGCGTGAGGAGCGCGTGATGTTCGCTTTAGATGTAGTCGAGCACCGAGTACTCCTGCAGCTTGCCCAGCTGGTGCTGGGACTCCAGGAAGCGGATCGTGCCGGACTTCGAGCGCATGACCAGGGAACGGGTCACCGCGGAGCGGTTGCGGTAAGACACGCCGCGCAGCATGTCGCCGTCGGTCACGCCGGTGGCGACGAAGTAGCAGTGCTCGGAGTTCACCAGGTCGTCGGTGGTGAGGATCTTGGACAGGTCGTGGCCGGCGTCGATAGCCTTCTCACGCTCAGCGTCGTCCTTGGGCCACAGCTGCCCCAGGATCTCACCACCCATGCACTTCATGGCGGCGGCGGTGATGACACCCTCCGGGGTGCCACCGATACCCATCATGATGTCCACCGAGTTGGTGGAGGAGTCCTGGGCGGCAGCGACCGCGCCGGCGACGTCGCCGTCACCGATCAGGCGCACCTTCGCGCCGGCTTCGCGGATCTCACGGATCAGGTCGTGGTGGCGCGGGCGGTCCAGAACCACGACGGTGACCTCCTCAGGGGCGATGCCCTTGGCCTTCGCGACGACCTGGATGTTGTGGGAAGCCGGCGCGTCCAGCTCGATCAGACCCTTAGCCTCCGGGCCGACGGCGATCTTCTTCATGTAGAACACCGCGGATGGGTCGTACATGCTGCCGCGCTCCGCCGCCGCGATAACGGAGATCGCGTTCGGGCGACCCTCTGCCATCAGGGTGGTGCCGTCCACCGGGTCGACGGCGATGTCCACCGCCGGGCCCTTGCCAGTGCCGACGGACTCGCCGTTGAACAGCATCGGTGCTTCGTCCTTCTCACCCTCACCGATGACGACGACGCCGTCCATCGCGACGGAGTTGATCATCATGCGCATCGCGTCCACAGCGGCGCCGTCGCCGGACTCCTTCTGGCCGCGGCCGACCCACTTTCCGGACGCGAGCGCGGCAGCCTCAGTCACGCGCACGAGCTCCATGGCGAGGTTGCGATCGGGGGCCTGCTTGGTCGACTGCGGGGTGGCGCTGGAATTATCGGCGGACATGGTGTTAAACCAACTCTTTCACTCGATTGGGTCGTGCGGGCTGAGCGTGCTGTTCGACTCCGCCACGTTTTTGTAGTTCCGGCAGAGTGCAGCCCTGTACGGCCCTCATTTTATATCCCTCCGCACACAGAGGTTGGCAGCGACGTGGGGACTGCCCTAACTCGGGCAGCGCCCGTGATTGCGAGTGCGGGTGGGAATTACCAATTCCGCCTGCTTTTGGGATAATGACCGGCGTGCGTATCGAAAAGCCCCGTCTGTTTCAGTCCACGAAGGACATCCTGCTGACCCTCGGTGTCCTCCTCCTCGTGACGTTCTTCACGGTGGGCTTTACCGGCCTGTGTTCCTTCAACCCGGGCGGGCCGGACAAGTCCGGTCCGGTCCGTGAGGTGGACGCCCACTCCTTCCTCACCCTGGAGGCACGGGGCATGAGCTTCCCGCTGCGGGAGCCCAAGATGCCAGAGGGTTGGGTGCCGAACTCCGCCCGCCGATCCCAGGTCGGGGCAGAACCTGCGCCGCTGGTGGGCTGGGTCATCGACGGGGAGCGGTACATCTCGCTGCGCCAGACCTCTGCGGACTTTAAGACCGCAACCCAGCCGGATCAGCACTTCCGCGAGGCTGCGGGGACCGAGGAAGCCGGCGGACTGACCTGGCACGTCTACAAGGGGGAGGACGCCCGCCCTATCTGGGTCGCGGACGCGGGTGAGACGCGCTTGATTTTGGAGGGGATGGCCAGCCACGAGGACATGGCAACCGCCGCGGAGATCACGGCGAAGACCGAGCCGCTGGAGGTCTCGGCTGAATCCCAGTCCACCGGGGGAGCACCCGCAAGCAGCGGTGCGGCAGACTCCGGAGTTGCTGGTGGGGCAGCCGGCGACGCCCGGTAGGGATTAAGAGCTGCTCGGCCCGCCGGTCTGTTGACCGGCGTCGCCCTGCCCCGAAGAGCCCTGGCCCGCATTCCCCTGAGGCGAGCCGCCCTGGCCTGCGTTTTCCCGCGCGGCCAGGGCTTTTTCGATGCGCGTGCTTGCCCCATCCAGGTACTTCTCGCAGTACGCTGCTAGCTCCTCGCCTCGCTCCCAGTAATTCAGCGACTCGTCGAGGCTCATCTGGCCGAGCTCGAGGATGCGAACGACCTCTACCAGCTCGTCGCGGGCCTGCTCATAATTTAGTTCGTCGATTGGGCGAAACTTCTGCTGTTCACTCATGGCTGCTCCTTCACTGATCCTTAAAACTATTCTTCTTCGGTGTTTGTCGGTGTGTTAGCTCGCGTCGTATCTGAAGCTTCTGAGCCGGGGGCTCGCTCCACCGCCATCGCCGCGGCGGTCACGGAACCATCCGCCACTCGGATGCGCAACTGCGAGCCGGGGGCGACATCCGCCACCGTGGTGACCACGGCAGGGCCCGACCCATCCCGGGGGATGACCTGCATGATGGAGTAGCCGCGGGCCAGAGTCTGGGATGGCCCCAACGCGTTGACCTGGGCGCGCAGCGAGGTGATGCGGGAACGCATGTCGCGAACGAGCAATCCGAGCGCGCGGTCCTTTCGGCCCACTGCCTCCTCGATGATCTCCCGTTGCCTGCGCAGGGGGAGCAGCGGGTCAGCCAGCACTGGCCGGGAGCGGACCCCCTCAAGCTGTCGGCGCTCCGAGCGCACCCAACTGCGCAGGGCACCCACGGCCCGTTGGCGCAGTTCCGCGATCGCCTGCTGCTCGCCGAGCACATCCGGAACCACCTTTTTCGCTGCGTCGGTGGGGGTTGCGGCCCGCACATCGGCGACCAGGTCGAGCACGGGATTATCCGGCTCGTGTCCGATCGCCGAGACCACCGGGGTGCGCATCCGTGCCACCGCGCGGACCAGCGCTTCCTCGGAAAATGGCAGCAGGTCCTCCACCGAGCCACCGCCACGGGCGACGATGATGACGTCCACGTCTTCGTCGGCCTCGAGTCGCTGCAGTGCAGCGACCACCTCGGGCACCGTATTCGGCCCCTGTACCGCGGTGTTGATCACCTCGAAGCGCACGGCCGGCCACCGCTGCTGGGCGACACTCAGTACGTCCCGCTCCGCGGCAGAACCCCGCCCGGTGATCAGGCCGATCTTCTTCGGCAGGAATGGGGGAGCGGTCTTCAAACGCGGGTCGAAGAGCCCCTCGGCGCTCAGCGCCCGCTTCAACTGCTCGATGCGTGCCAGTAGCTCGCCCACGCCAACCTGACGCACCTGGGTCACCCACAGCGAGAAGGAGCCCCGGCCCGCGTAGAAAGCGGGTTTGCCGTAGACCACCACCCGGTCGCCATCACGCAACGGGGTCGGCAGGTTCTGCAGGGTGCGGGTGTTCATGGTCAGCGGAATGGAGAGGTCCTTTTCCACATCACGCAGGGTGATGTAGGACAGCTTCCACGTCGGCTTCATGTTGACCTGCGTGATCTGGCCCTCCACCCACAAGAAGCCGAGGCGCTCGATCCACCCCTTGATCTTCTGGTTGACCATGGACACGGGCCACGGCTGCTCCGGTGAGTTCGCGTTCATGCGAGTCATTGTAGAGATCGCTGCAGACAAGCCCGGGAGGCCTCGCAGACAATGCGCGCTTGCTTACCGGCGAACACGGTTCGACGTCCGCCCCAACGGCCGCGGCGGAACCGCGGAAAAGCCCATGATTTGGCAGCTGGGCTAAGGTGGGGGCATGACTTTGCCTGGTACCACCGACACCCGACAAAACGACGACACCACCGCGGCCACCCCATCGGGCACCGCGGGGAAGAAGAAGGTTTACCTCGCTGCACCGCGCGGCTACTGCGCCGGCGTGGATCGTGCCGTTGAGACCGTAGAAAAGGCGCTCGAAAAGCATGGCGAGCCGCTCTACGTCCGCAAGGAGATCGTGCACAACAAGCACGTCGTCAAGACCTTCGAGGAACGCGGCGTGATCTTCGTCGATGAAGCCGACGAGGTGCCCCGCGGCTCCAACGTCGTCTTCTCCGCCCACGGTGTGTCCCCAGCCGTCCGCGACCAGGCCCGCCAGCTGGAGCTGAAAACCTTCGACGCGACCTGCCCGCTGGTCACCAAGGTGCACCACGAGGTCACCCGCTTCGCGAAGCAGGGCTACCAGATCATCCTCATCGGCCACCACGGCCACGAGGAGGTCGAAGGCACCGCGGGCGAGGCGCCGGACGTCGTCCACCTCGTCGAGGACCAGGAGGACGTCGACAAGCTCGAGTTCGCGGATGACGAGAAGCTCGTCTGGCTCTCCCAGACCACCCTCTCCGTCGACGAGACGATGCGCACTGTGAAGATGCTGCGGGAAAAGTTCCCGCACATCCAGGATCCGCCGTCCGATGACATCTGCTACGCCACGCAGAACCGCCAGGTCGCTGTGAAGGCCATCGCGCCGAAGGTCGACCTGATGATCGTGGTTGGCTCCCAGAACTCCTCCAACTCGGTGCGCCTCGTCGAGGTCGCGCTGCAGAACGGGGCGAAGGACGCCCACCTCGTCGACTACGCCAACCAGGTCAAGCCGGAGTGGTTCGAGGGCGTTGAGAACGTCGGCGTGACCTCGGGCGCCTCCGTGCCGGAGATCCTCGTCCGCGGTGTTCTCGAGCTGCTCGCCGAGCGTGGCTATGCCGAGGTTGAGGAGGTCACCACCGCCACGGAGGACCTGATCTTCTCCCTGCCGCGCGAGCTGCGCCCGTCCCGCACCGCCGGCCGGAAGGCTTAGTCACCGAACGTTGAGGCTGGGGAGGGGAGAGATCCCACCCCGGCGTGATGTGAAAACCCGCCACGACCATGGTCGTGGCGGGTTGTGCTTTTTGAGAGGCTCAAGCCGAAAGCTAGATCAGCTGGCTTGCCCTGCGCGGAGCTAGTAGTCGCGGTCCTCAGTGGACTCCCGCCCGGCGCCGGTGTGTCGGCTTCGTGGCAGGGGGCTGCGGCGGCTGCCGTACTCCGACCGCCCAGAGCGCGATACGCCCTCGGTGGGGGAGGAGTAGCCAGTCGAGTACCGGGATGAGGACTCGGAAGAGGGGTAACACTGCGCCGAGCGTTCATCAGCCCGGCCCGGGACACCGCGGCGGCGCTCTGAGGAGGCCCGCAGATCCTCACGGCTATAGCTACGAGCGCCCTCAGTACGGCGCTGCTGGAATCGCGCCGGGTCGAAGGGCACATTCTTCCCGCTGGTAGCCGAACGCCGGTGCGCGGCACGAGAACGAGCGCGCTGGGAAAGCTCCTCGTTGGAGCGGTTGGCGTCGGACTGGCGGCGACGGCGCTGCGTGGCCCTGGCCCGCGCACGGTCGACGCTCTCCCGGTACAGCCACCACCGCACCGCAGCGAGCAGCACGCAGATCAGCATCGTGACAGCGAGCCACAGGTAATGCTGGACGATCGGGTAGGCCGACGTCGCCAACTTCGCCTTGGCCGAACCACCGGAAGGGGCTGCGATGCGGGCCACGATGAACGTCCCCACGACAAACCAGAGGGGGAACGAGGCCACCGTGAGGAACAGGCCACGCGGCTCCACGAACAGGGTGCAGACCACCATGGCGGCGGCGAAGAGCACGAAATACCCCGTCGGCAGCGTCGTGCTGCCCCAGCCGATGACAAGCCCAGTCAGCAACACCGCGGTCATCACTAGCAGGGGCGACCAGACGGGGAAGCGGGAACTTGCGTTATGCGGGGAGGTATCAGACACGGCCATTGATGTTACTTATCGCCCTTGCGAAGCGGGTTGAGCAGGTTGCTGAAGGTCAGCTTTTCCTTAGTGACCTTCATCGCGCCCCGCTGGCCCGCCAGCCACTGCTCCGCCTTGCGCTGGGACTGCGCACCGGACAGAGATCCCGCGGTGGTGGCGAACTCGATATCCTCCATGGATTTCTCGCCCGTCGCGAGATCCGTCAGGTCGCCCATGTAGCGCAGGACGACGGCGATCATCGCAGCTGCCGGAACCGCCAGGAACGCGCCGATAATGCCGAAGAGCGTGCCACCCAGCGTCACTGCCAGCAGCACGATCACCGGGTGGAGGTTCATCGCCTTGGCCTGCAGCCACGGCGAGAGCACGTTGCCCTCCAGCTGCTGGACAGCCAGCACCAGGATCAGGGTGAAGATCGCAGTCTTGAAGCCCACGCCCACCAGGGCGATCAGGACCGAGAGGACACCGGCGACGGTGGCACCGACGATCGGAATGAAGCCCGCGAAGAAGGTCAGCACCGCCAGCGGACCCGCCAGCGGAACACCCATCAGGAAGAGGCCACCGCCGATGAACACGGCGTCGATCAAGGAGACCAGTGCCTGGGTGCGGATGAACCCGCCGAGAGTCTGCCAGCAACGAGTCAGCGCCTCGGTGAGGTGCCAACCGACGCGGCGACCCGTGATGCGGCGGATCATCGGCAAGAATTTCTCGCCGTCCTTGAGGAAGAAGAAGGTCAGCACCAGCATGATGAACAGCGTCATCAGGGCAGACAGGGTGGCGGACGCGCCCGCGGCGACCTCAGAGGCGATGCGTCCAGACTGGTTCTGCAGCCAGTTCGTCGCCTGATTCAAGGCATCGTTGAACTGGCTCTCCTGGAGATTGACCGGCGGGCCCTGCAGCCAGCGCTGAATCGTGCGGATACCGGCATTGGCCTGGGTGGCGAGTTCTCGGGACTGATCCACGGCAGGTGGGATGATCAGCGCGAACAGGCCGGCGATCACCACGAAGAAGCCGATGATCGTCGTGGCCACCGCGAGTGCGTTCGGGAAGCGTAGCTTCTCACGCAGCACGCGGACGACCGGCCACAGCACGGTACAGACGATCAGCGCCAGCAGAACCGGCAGGATGCCCACCCACAGTTTGCCGAAGGCCTTGGAGGCCACGTAGGCGGCCAGTGCGATGATCAGCAGGCGCAGGCACCAGCCCGCGAACCAGCGCACGGAGGTGCCCAGCACCTCGGCACGATCCCGCACTTCGGGGTTGAGGTCCTCGGCCTCGTCGAGGCTGGTGTACTTATCCAACGAGCCGTCGTGGAGGTGGGGGTGCTTCTTATGAAATTCGCGAGACTTTTCGCTCAGCTTCTCGGCGAGCTTATTCTTGCCGCCGGAGTGCTCCTTGTCATCGCTCTCGTTATCCGACATGCCCTCCGGGATAGCGGGGGCAGCTCCGTCGACGTTGACGCCCTGAGCGTCGCTGTCCTCGTTCTGCGTGGACGTGGTGTCCGAGCTGCGACGGCTGCGACCCTGCTCTTCGGGCAGGGGCAGTGTGGATTCGTGATCAGCGCGCCGGGATCCGGCGAGGAAGTCGGCGAAGTCGCGCTCGCTGTCGTGGTCGGGGGTGTGATCGCCCTTGCCGCGGCCGCTATTGCGCGGGTCTTTGGAAGAATTCATGTGTCCATCATGCCTGAAAGGTGCGCCAAAACAATGCTTAACCCCACCGCAAATCATGGATTTGCCGGTGGGGTTAGCTTTAACGTGGGAGCGGTGCTAGGACACCCGAACGGCGGCGAGAGCCTCGTCGTGGGAACCTGGGGCGGTCCCCAGCTCGCCCGATTCCTCATCGGTGCTGTTGGTCAGCATGATGACGGATCCGACGAGGCCGCCCCAGATGACAAGGATGAAAAGCACCATCATGATCAGCGCGATTGCGGTCATGTTAGTTGTCTCCCTTCTTGGTGGGGTTGGACTCAGCGGTAGTGGTAGCTGGGCTCTGTGCCGCGGCGGCCAGGGTATTTGGCTCGTTCTTCTTGCGGCCGAAGCTCGGCACTCCGTAGTCCGAGCCCGGGACCCCATCGAGGTGGATTCCTTGGCGGAATGGAACGATCGTCATGATGATCGCGGCGATCGCGATGATCGTCAGCACCAACCAGCCATAGGTGGTGATCTGACTGGTGGCGTAGCCCTCGTAAGGCTCCTTAATCAGGCCGATAATCTCAGAGATCATCGTGTACAGCAGGACGATCGGGGTCAGGACGAATGCGAAGAACTGCCAGATCGGACCAACCTTCACGGAGGACACAGCGTTGAGGTGCTGAGTCAACTCCACGCGGCGCTTGAACACCCAAGCGGTGAGGATCAGGGCCAGCGAGGCGCAGAAGATGATGCCGATGTTGTTCGTCCACTTGTCCATGATGTCCAGGGCGATCAGACCGGTGGTCGCCGAGAACAGCAGGGTGGAGATGGTGCCCATGACCGCGCCGATGATGATCGCGGTGGTCTTGCGCTCCAGGTTGAACTTGTCCTTGACCGCGGAGACCACGACCTCCATCAGGGAAATCAGAGAGGTCAGGCCGGCGATAAACAGGGAGACGAAGAACAGGATGCCGAAGACCTCACCGAAAGGCATTTCGTTGATGATCGTCGGGAAAGCAACGAAGGCCAGGCCGATGCCGCCGCTGACAACCTCAGAGACGTTGGTCTGCGTCTGGTGAGCCATGAAGCCCAGCGCCGCGAAGACACCGATACCAGCCAGCAGCTCGAAGGAGGAGTTCGCGAAGGCGGTCACCATACCGGTGTTCGTCAGGTTGGTGCGTGGCTTCAGGTAGGACGCGTAGGTGGTCATGATTCCGAAGCCGATAGACAGGGAGAAGAAGATCTGGCCGTAGGCCGCGATCCACACGCCCGAGTCAGTCAGTGCGCCCCAGTCCGGGGTGAAGAAGGCGTTCAGGCCGTCGAGCGCGCCGTCCAGGAACAGAGCGCGAACGACCATGAGAAGGAACAGGACGATCAGCAGGGGCACGAAGATGGTGGTGAGCTTACCGATACCCTTGTTGACATCTGCCGCCAGCACGATGGTGGTGATCACCCACACTGCGACCATAATCAGCAGAATGGGGATAACGAACTTACCCGAGTGGGTGGACTCGGCGTCCAGGTGCAGGAAGTCGTTGAAGAAGTAGGACTCGGTGTCCGTGCCCCAGCTCAGCGAGAGCGACTTCCATGCGTAGAGGCCTGACCAGCCGATGATGGCGGCGTAGTAGATGGTGATGAAGAAAGCCACGCCCACCTGCAGCCAGCCGATCGGCTCCGCGCGGCGGTCCATGCGCCGGTAAGCCAGCGGTGCCGAGGCGCGGAAACGGTGGCCGATGCTGAAGAAGAACCACAGCAGCGGGACACCCGCCGTCAGCAGGGCGATCAGGTAGGGGATGAGGAAGGCGCCGCCGCCGGAATCGTAGGCGACGTAGGGGAAACGCCAAATATTGCCCAGGCCCACGGCCGAGCCAATCGCCGCCATGAGGAATACCAGGCGGGTGTTGAAGGTCTCGCGGGTCTGAGGGCGCGAGTCGTCGGTGAATGCTCCGGGTGAGGTTGTGGAGCCACCGGGCGTTGTGGAGCTCATGATGTGGTGCGTCCTATCGAAAAGATAGTAGCGGGAGGCCACCGGCGGGTCCGGTGATCTACCTCACGCTCTTGAAAAGGGAATATTAGCAACACACAGCGAATTCCAAGTGATTTTTGACGTACTTTCTCGATCAACATTGGGTAGGGTGGCGCGTTTGAACCAAGGGGAGTACTTCAGGCAAGCTAGAAGGCACTATTCGATCGCATCTGTAAGGACTTGTTGAGTGTCTCTCACCCTTGGAATTGTTGGCCTGCCGAACGTCGGCAAGTCCACCCTTTTTAACGCGCTGACCCGCAATGACGTACTGGCGGCGAACTACCCCTTCGCCACGATCGAGCCGAACGAGGGGCTGGTGGAGCTGCCGGACTCGCGTCTGGATCGCCTGGCGGAGATCTACGGCTCTGAGCGCATCCTCCCGGCCACCGTCACCTTCGTAGACATCGCCGGCATCGTGAAGGGCGCATCCGAGGGCGAGGGCATGGGTAACGCCTTCCTGGCCAACATCCGCGAGGCCGACGCGATCTGCCAGGTGGTGCGCGCCTTTACCGACGACAACGTCATCCACGTTGACGGTCGCGTCGACCCTGCCAGCGACATCTCGGTCATCAACACCGAGCTGATCCTCGCCGACCTGCAGACCCTGGAGAAGGCCCTGCCGCGCCTGGAGAAGGAAGCGCGCAAGGACAAGGACGTCGCCGACACCGTCGAGGAGGTCAAGAAGGCCCAGGCAGTCCTCGAGGACGATCGCACCCTCTTCGCCGCCTCGAAGAGCGGCGAGGTTGACCTGGATCTGCTCCGCGAGCTGCACCTGATGACCGCCAAGCCTTTCCTCTACGTGTTCAACTCCGACGAGGATGTCCTCACGGATGACGCGAAGAAGGACGAGCTGCGCAAGCTGGTCGCCCCGGCCGAGGCCGTCTTCCTGGACGCCCAGAGTGAGACCGACCTGCTGGAGCTTGACGAGGAGGACGCCGCAGAGCTGCTCGCCGCTGTCGGCCAGAACGAGCCGGGCCTGCAGACCCTGGCCAAGGCTGGCTTTGAGACCCTCGGCCTGCAGACCTACCTGACCGCCGGCCCGAAGGAGGCCCGCGCCTGGACGATCCACCAGGGCGATACCGCACCGAAGGCCGCTGGCGTGATCCACTCCGATTTCGAGCGCGGTTTCATTAAGGCTGAGATCGTCAGCTTTGAGGACCTCGATGAGCTGGGCTCTATGGCCGAGGCCCGCGCGGCAGGCAAGGTCCGTCAGGAGGGTAAGGAGTACGTCATGGTCGACGGCGACGTCGTCGAGTTCAAGTTCAATGTAACTTAAGGCGCGCCAGTGTTAGTCGTATGACAACACGTGCTGCCATTTACCTTCGCATCTCGCTCGATGCTGCAATGGACGGTCTTGCCATCGAGCGTCAGCGCGAAGACTGTGAAGCCATTGCAAAGCAGCGTGGCTGGATGGTCGTGTACACCTATGTGGATTAGTCGATCTCGGCCTCTAAGAAAGACGTGGAACGTCCCGATTACGACGCGATGGTGGCTAGTCTTCAGTGAGGCGAGCTAGACGCGATTATCTGCTGGGACTTGGATCGTCTAACGCGGCAGCCCGCGCAGCTCGAAGGGTGGATCGACAGAGCGGAACAGCACGGGTTGAAGCTTTTTACCGCGAATGGTGATGCGGACCTCAGTACTGACGGAGGCCGGATGTTCGCGCGCATCAAGGCAGCCGTAGCACGCGGTGAAGTCGAGCGTAAAGGGGCTAGGCAGTCACGCGCCCAACAGCAGCGTGGAGAGCGAGGGCAGACACCGTCCTCGCCGGCTACGGCGCAACGCAGGCGATGCCAGGCCCGCTGTTCACGTTCGCGTCCTTCCTCGGTGCCAGACACCACGCGCAGGTGCGGCCCTGGCTGGAGCGAATGCCGCGGTGGTCGGCATTCTCGGTGCAGCGCTGTACACCCCGGTGTTCACCGCCGGGGTTTCCGGCGTGATCACTCTGTCCATCACCGTGGTCTGCTACGCCGCGCCCACCTCGTGGAAGGTCCCGCCCTGGGCGGTCGTCATCGGCGCGGCCCTGGTCGGCTGGATTGTGCTGTGAACTTCGCTCTCGTCCGGTGCTCGGCGCTGAAGCGCGCCAAGGGACGGAACTGGGACTAGAGCGTCACCTTGGCTAGCACCGCACCGGTGGGTTGCGCCGCGCCGGCGGCGACTTCCTCGGTGACGAGGGCTGAAGCAGTTCCACCGGGCAGCGGCATCCACACGTCGTCGTGGGGTTCTTGGCCGATGACGCCGGCGGATTCCATTGCTCCGTCGTCCATGACTGCCCACACTTGTGCCCCCATGCCGTCGTCGAGAGCTGGCTGGCCGTTGACCATGGCGCCGCCCTTGCCCATGTCAGAGCTGATCACGATGTCGAGGCTCGCGCCCATCGCGTCGGCCTGACCTTGACGGGCGTCGTCGGCCTCCATGACTGCGTGCATTTCGTCGACGCCCTGGGCTGTCACGGATTCGCGTGACTCGTCGACAGTGAATTGGGTGACCGCGAACCCGCCACCGGCGATGAGCACAACGGCGGCTGCTGCGGCGGTTGCGAGACGTCGCCCGGAGCGGTTCTTCCGCGCGGTGTCGAAGTCAGCGACCTGGTCGGTGGCGTCGATACGCTCCATGATTGAGCGTTTGAGCTCCGGTGGCGGGGTGACCGGCGTGGCCGCGGAATTGAAGAGGTCCTCGATATCTTTATCCATCACAGGCCTCCTTTCAACGACACGGCCTTGCGAAGCTTTTGCAACCCGTCGCGTACCCGGGTGTTGGCTGTTCCGAGAGCGACGCCAGTGGCATCGGCGATTTCTTGGTGGGTGAGTTCCCCAAAATACGCGAGCATGAGCGCACTTCGATGGGGCTCTCCGATTGAATCAATGAGTTCTTGTAGCTCCTCAGACTCTAGTTGCTGTTGAGCTTCGTCCTCAGCGGCAGCGACCCACGTGGTCAGTTGACTGTTGAAATCGTCGGTGTCGCGGGCTTGGGAGCTGCGCCAGCTCCGCAGCCGATCGATGGCGCGCGATTTGGCGAGCCGCAGTACCCATGACTTGGCGCTGCCGCGGTGTGGGTCGAAGGTGTGGGCGCTCTGCCATACCTCCACGAAGACTTCTTGGGTGACCTCTTCTGCTTGGGCCCGGTCACGCAAGATGTGGGTGGTCAGACCTAGAACCTGTGGGGCCAGAACGTCGTAAAGCTCGGCGAAGGCGACTTTATCGCCCGCGCGCACGCTTTCTAAGAGACGGTCCGGATCCACGGATTCTAAATCTAACACCTGGGTGATGTGTTACTTGGATTCTTCCATCATTTTGTCTTCGCTCATCATGGCATCGGAGGACGGTGCCATGGAATCGCTCATCATCGCCTCGGAAGACGGTGCCATGGAATCTTCGCTCATCATGGCATCGGAGGACGGGGTCATGGAGCCGTCCATCTTGTCCTCCATATTCTCCTCGGAGTCGTTGCATGCGACGAGGCCGGTGGCGGCGATGACGATGGCGCTGGCGCTGGCGATTGCGCGGTTGATAGACATAGTGTCTCCTTCACTTTTTCGGTTCGCAGGCGCAGTGTTTCTGGCCCGTCACTGAGTACTACGGAGCCGGGGGGCTGATGCGGATTGGACCAATCCGGTGCGGGTGCTCACTCCGTAGTGCTGGGTGTAGGAAAGGCAACCGGAAAGTAGAGGAAACTCATGATCAGCGTGATTCTTGTCGGATTCATCGGAGGTCTGATCACGGCATTGTCGCCGTGCATTTTGCCGGTGTTGCCGGTGGTGCTGGGTGTCAGCGTCGGGCGTAAACCGTCGCACGTGGTGACAGGTTTGGTCGTGAGCTTCGCCGCGATCGCGCTGCTGGGTACGATTCTGCTTAGTGCGCTGCATTTGCCACAGTCAGTATTGCGCTGGGCGGGAGTGGTGTTGCTGGCATGGGTGGGGCTGGGAATGATTTTCCCGCCGGTGGGGGAGGTGTTGCAGAAGCCCTTTGACGCGCTTCCGCGCCCCACGGCATTGCAGGAGAAAACGCGCGGCAAGGGAGGTTTTCTCATCGGTCTGGCCCTTGGCGCGGTGTACGTTCCGTGCGCGGGCCCGGTGCTTGCAGCGGTGACGGTGGCGGGCCCGACTGGGCATATCGGCTGGAACACGGTGGTGCTCACTGTTGCGTTCGCGATTGGGCCCGCGCTGCCGCTGTTAGTGTTCGCCCTGGCGAGCAACAAGATCGGTGACAAGGTAGACGCGGTGCGGCGCCACCGTAAGGCCATCGGCGTGCTCATCCTGGTCTTCACTGCGGCGTTTGCTCTCGACGCGCCGGCGGCGATCCAGCGTGCGCTGCCGAATTGGACGTCGTCGCTGTCGAACCGTTTTGAGAATTCGGACTTGGCCAATGACGCTCTCAACAAGGTCGGACCAACTGGGAGCGGTTCACTGCAGTCGTGCCGCCGCGCCGACCCCGCGCAGCTGCAGGATTGTGGCCCGGCACCGGAATTCGCGGGGCTGACGAACTGGATCAACGCCGACCAGCCGCCGAGCCCGCAGGACGGTGGTGTCATGCTCGTTGATTTCTGGGCGTACGCCTGCATCAACTGTCAGCGTGCGGGGGAGCACATCACGAAGCTTTACGACACTTATCGAGATTCCGGCCTCACCGTCGTCGGCGTCCATTCCCCTGAGTACGCTTTCGAGCACGACCTGGGCAATGTCCGCAACGCCGTAGAAAAGGAAGGTATCCACTACCCGGTGGCGCAGGACATTACTGGATACTCACCACAGCGTTACTAAATCCGTGGTCCTAACAGCTATCGCGTCCCCATTCGTGGCCATGTCTCAGTCGTTTAGCAAGCACGCGAATACGCTCTGGTACGAGATTTTCGATGTCGTCAAAGACAACTCGCTGGTGGACTACTCGGGGCCGACTCCTGCGGATAACGTGATGGAACGGCTACTTCAGGCACGCTCATAGTTATTGGCGTAGTGCGGGTACGGTGTGGGCGTAGATGACGACCACTGCAATCAAGGCGATACAGACGGCGAAGGGTGCCAGCGGGTTCCACCCGTAAAGGGCGGTCGAAGCCAGCGGGGCAATCGCGTACGCCAACCCATTATTAGCGTTGATGATGCCAGCCACTGCGCCTTGCTCATCTGCACTCATCTTCAAGGTTGGGCCAGTGTTGTACCCGGGCATCGCCAGTCCCATACCTACCCCCAGCACGATACACCCGACAACCAGTAAAGCGTGCGAGGAGGTAGGCCAAATGAGCACAGTTGCAACTAGTGTAATGGCCAGACCAGTACGTAAAAGCTTCGCTGCTCCCCACCCTGTCTTTGGAGCAATCACCGCTTGGGCAATGATCATGGTCACGCCCATGATGGTCAGGTAAATCGCGGAAATACCTGCGGTCGCAGTTGCCGACAGGGCGAAGCGGTCTTGGACAGTGAATCCAAAAATCGTAGCAACAGAAGAAAACACAAGAAACATCACCAGACCAGTTGCTAGCCAGGGAGCTACACGCGGATCAGTGAAGCGAATCCGTTGAGGCTTTGCAAAAAGTTGCCCTCGGCTTTGAGGTGCGAAACTCACCAAGAGAACAACCAGACCAATCACCATCACAACGGGCATGACCACCAAGGGCAAGAGCAGGCCACCAGCAGCGGCTAACACACCTCCAGTAACACCTCCAACAATGGAGGCCATCCCTTGAGCCGCTCCAATCATGCCCAGTGCTTTTACCCGCCCGTTCTCGCTGGCAGCATGCGTGACCAGGTGGGCTTGCGCGGTCGGGGCGATCGCTGAAATCCCTCCACCATAGAGCAAACCACGAGTGATCACAACACCAAAAACTAGTCCGACACCGCCAACTACCTGGTTCATCCCCAGGTAGGAGACAATACCGAAGGCGCTCAAAGCGATGATCGCGATCACAAGCCCAGCAGCGAGTACACGCTTAGCGCCGACACGTTGGGAAGCTCGCCCCCAATAAGCACTCAAGCTCGCTAGTACAATCGCTGCCAAAGAGATAGTGGCGCCAATATGCCATTCCCGCAATCCCATCTGTCGTGACAGTGGCGCGATGATCGGATTGAGAATCATTTGCCCCATAAAGGCGAGAAAAACGATTCCCACTACCAGGTTCGCTTGCGCTGCTGGATCAATAGAGCTCTGTGTCGGCTTATTACTACGAGGGTCGGGCATCACTACACTCCATTACTAGAACACTGTTTCACTTAGGGATATTGTAGAATGGTGTTCTAGTAAGGGTCAAGGAATAAGTTAGGGTCACCTTATGAACACTGTGCTAACGGGGCGAAGGGCTGGGCTATCACGCGAGCTGATTGTCAAACAAGCTGTACAGTTAAGCGCGATCAGTGGCGTTGAGGGATGGTCAGTACGGGACATTGCCCGTGAACTGGGCGTGGTTCCCTCAGTGATTTATCATTATTTTCCAAACAAGGAAGCCATTTGTGATGCTGTTGTAGACCGGGTATGTGTCGGGATTGAAGTTCCCGACCCGGACCTTGAATGGAAAGCCTGGTTTCGAGCTATGGCTCACAATCTACGCCCCGCATTGTTAGCATATCCGGGGATTACCGACAGGTTCGCGCGGGGCAAGTTCACCGAACAGTTTTTGCCGATGATCGATGGAGCCTGGGCCAAACTACAAGAAGCTGGGTTTGGTGACAATTCGCCTGTGGCCTACACAATTATCGCGAACTCGATCATCCACACGATCGGAGCGAGAAACCTGCGCGCATCCAATCAAATCCAGCCTCGCCACAACCTGCACGAAATGCTTGTCAGGCTTGAGCCTATGATGGCTCAATCTGTTGGACTGACCAGTATTGTCAACTCTTACCTGGAGCCTCTCTCACACCCTGATGAAGAAGAAGCGATGTCCGAGGAATACTACGACCTCGTCATCGATGTGATCCTAGACGGCATCGAACACACCCTGCTGCCTTAACTCTGACCCACTTCTCAATCATCGTCTTAGTGAACGCCCGCACAGCTGTGTACTTCAACACAGCGGATGTAGCCCAGTTGATAAGCCGGGTCAGTTCACGTTCACACCCGCGTTCTCATGGTCACAGAGACGGTTAAATAGTTCTTCCTGATACGGATTATTCATGGTGTGCCCTTCATCCAGGTATGGGTAAAGGGGGCCAAGGCACACACCCTGACCCCCTTCGCTGTCTGCTACGGGCTAGCGTCTACTCGGTAGCACCCGCCGTGGTCGGCTCCACCACATCATGTTCAGCCGTCGCCAGCGCCTCCGGGCGGATCACGGAACCGCCGTACACCTGGAGGCCCGTAATCGCACGGGTGAAACGGAACGGCAGCATGGACGATTCCTCCACCTCCGTGATCTGGTAGCCGAACGGGGTAGCCATCGGGTGGCCCGCAATGACCACCTCACGGCCCGCCACCGTCGGCACCGTCGGCGCGGAAATGATGCGGAACCCGAGCAGGCGACCAATCTCACCGTTCAAGAGATTGCTGTTGTTCACTGCCTTGTCCAGGCGCTCGTCGTGCAGCAGCGCCGCTTCCATCCATCTCGGGGCCAACCATCACGAAACGGTCAGTCTTCGGAACGTGGGTAGCGTTCAACTTCTTACGCAACTTCACTAGCACGGAGAAAGAATCCTTGGAATCAATATCCAACGGAAGCTTGCCCACCTGGTTCTGCTTACGAACGCCGTCCTTCATGAGTTTGCCGATGTAGGTATCTACCTGCTCGGCCATGCCCTCCGCAGCCTCTTGCACAGCCTCCGGCTTCACATCCAGGCCGGACTGGACGGAAGATACCAGCGGAATCTTGAAGTTGAAGTAGTCGCCCTGGTCGGTCTTGAACTTACGCTCTCCGAACTCGACATCTTCAACAATCATGTCTTCGGACTCGTCGTGCTTACGGATGGTGGGACGGCCAAGGTTGGAGACAACAACCTCGTCACCCTTGCCCTTGATTTCACCTTCGAAGTCGCGGTTCGTCACGCCTTCCTGCGCGAATGCCCAGGTCTCCTTGAGCGGCTGCATGAGCGCGGACGCGACAACGGGGCCAATTACCGGATCCCAGTTCTTGTGGGACTGTGGAGTTGCCATAGTGTGTTCCTCCTAGTGGAAACTGTTAGCGGCTGATACGGCCTTCCTCCACTGCCTTGTTGATTTCCTCAAACTTGCCCTGTGCGTACAGGCGGTTGAGGTCATCGGCGGTGAGGATTCGGCCATCGTTGTTGTTCGTGGGGCTGGGGTTCCGCTGGTGCGGGGTGCTACCCCACCCGCCTTGAACTGTGGGAATGAGTTGAGCGTGTTGGTGACGAGTTCGCCAGCCTTACTGTCCCACTCGTCGCTGCCCCACTTCGGGAGATCACCTACACCACGGAGATACGGCACAAGCATGTCGGGGTCTGCCCCGTTTTCCTTCGCCAGCTTGCGTAGGGTGTTGTCCTCGCGCATTCGGTCGAGTTCGGCCTGGAGCTTGTCACGCTCGGCTTCTCGTGCCTGCGCTGCCTGCCTGGCCTGCTTGATTTGTTCCTCCGGGTCTTCGTCGGACGGTTCAAAACCGAGTACCTGCGCGAGTTTCTTCAACGTCGCTGCCTGTTCTTCCGCCTGCTTCGCCTTCACTCGGCGGTCGCCGTTCTCGTTCTTCAACTTGCGGTTTTCCGCTTCGTATCGGGCGAGCTGCTTACGTAGCGCGTCAAGGTCTACGGCTTCGTCCGCCTCGTTGGCCTGCGCCTCGCCTAGGTGTTCACCGGCTTGGGTGTAGTTGCCCTGCTCGGTGTCGTGCTGGGCTTGCTGCGCCTTGTCAGCGGCCTGCTGTGCGAGGTCTGCGGGGGTGGTGTTTTCATCCGACATGTGGTTTGTCTCCTCCGTGGGGTGTTGGGTGTGTTCCACGCCTTGGTGGTAACGGAGGTGAGTATGAGACATATTGGTTGGCGGTCAGTTTTATTGAGTGGTTACCCAGTCCCCAGCTTCAACAAAAGCTGTTAAATCAACAGGGGAACTTCCTAGTAGCTCCACCGTGCCGTCGGACTTCACCAGCGCGGGAGAGTGTCCGATTGTTTGTGTGCGGAGGCTTGGTTTACAAGTAGTCCGCGAATCGGTCGGGGTAAGCCACGGCTAGTTGGTTGATGGCTTGTTTCCACCCGGT
>NZ_JASODY010000200.1:0-208 GCF_030212265.1 Corynebacterium sp. UMB9976 | reverse complement strand
TCGTTGACTTTGGCGAGTTGATCTTGTCCGTAATTGCACTGCCTGGCGATCTTTAGCGGGTCGTCAGGCAGCTGCGTTTTCGAGTGCAGGTACCACTCGAGCATTTTGCGTTGGCGTTCCCCGGATCTGCCGCGGTGGGCGTCGGCGATGCGTTTGAGTTGGGCGTTGATGCCGCCTTCCAGGCTGTTGGTTGTTGATGCCCAGCGCT
>NZ_JASODY010000199.1:0-223 GCF_030212265.1 Corynebacterium sp. UMB9976 | reverse complement strand
CGGCGTGTCGCCGGGTGGGCCCTTTTTATCTCATGGGCCCTTTCCGGATTCCTATGTTGTGTTGGTATTCGGTTGGGATAGCGTTGTCGTAGAAGGCTGGTCGTCCTGTTTCGTGGTCGGCTTTGTTGTGGTCTTCTGGGACAAGGTCGTTGACTTTGGCGAGTTGATCTTGTCCGTAATTGCACTGCCTGGCGATCTTTAGCGGGTCGTCAGGCAGCTGCGT
>NZ_JASODY010000198.1:0-228 GCF_030212265.1 Corynebacterium sp. UMB9976 | reverse complement strand
CGCCAGGCCGTTTTCATCACGGATTGGTTTCACACGAGCATATTTGATGGCAGACAGGGAGTCCGTTGCCACCGACAGGCCCGCGATGCCGCACGCCATGGTGCGATAGACATCACGATCATGTAGCGCCATCAGCGAAGCTTCGTAGCTGTACTTGTCGTGCATGTAGTGAATGATATTCAGCGCGCTGATGTACTGTACCGCCAGCCAGTCCATGAAGTGGTCGAG
>NZ_JASODY010000197.1:0-228 GCF_030212265.1 Corynebacterium sp. UMB9976 | reverse complement strand
GCTTCAGAAGCTTGGCACCGTGCTCGTGATCGTCGACCAACCCAACACCATCGGCGCACTACCGATTGCTGTAGCCCGGGACTGCGGTTGCGAAGTCGGATACCTGCCAGGTCTTGCGATGCGCAAAGCTGCAGATCTCTATCCGGGACGTGCAAAAACAGACAAACGCGACGCATTCATCATCGCCGACACCGCCCGCACAATGCCCCACACGCTACGTGCCGTCGA
>NZ_JASODY010000196.1:0-229 GCF_030212265.1 Corynebacterium sp. UMB9976 | reverse complement strand
GGGGAAGGCTCGTCCGCCCAGGGTTAGTCGGGACCTAAGCCGAGGCCGATAGGCGTAGGCGATGGACAACAGGTTGATATTCCTGTACCAGTTGTTTTTGTTTGAGCAATGGAGGGACGCAGTAGGCTAATGGCGCATGTAACTGGAATCATGTGTAAGCGTCAAGGCTTGAAGTGAGTCAAATGCTTGCTTCTAAAAGGCTGAGGCGTGATGCGGAGCGAAATAAAGT
>NZ_JASODY010000195.1:0-229 GCF_030212265.1 Corynebacterium sp. UMB9976 | reverse complement strand
TACCACTGGCGCAGCGTTTTGTTATTCCACTGAAACAGCATATTGGCGCTGAAGGTGAGTTGTGCGTTAGCGTCGGCGATAAAGTATTGCGCGGCCAGCCGCTTACCCGTGGTCGCGGCAAAATGCTGCCTGTTCACGCGCCCACCTCGGGTACCGTTACGGCTATTGCGCCCCACTCTACGGCTCATCCTTCAGCTTTAGCTGAATTAAGCGTGATTATTGATGCCGA
>NZ_JASODY010000194.1:0-230 GCF_030212265.1 Corynebacterium sp. UMB9976 | reverse complement strand
TATCTTTTGATTCATTACATGTTCATTTGTAGATGGAATGTAGAGGGAGGATTACCCAAGTTTGGCTGAAGGGGACGGTCTCGAAAACCGTTAGGCGAGTAACATCGTGCAAGGGTTCGAATCCCTTATCCTCCTTTCTTAGGAATTAAGTTTCCTTAGTCTAATTATCGCGGGGTGGAGCAGTCAGGTAGCTCGTCGGGCTCATAACCCGAAGGTCGTAGGTTCAAATC
>NZ_JASODY010000193.1:0-230 GCF_030212265.1 Corynebacterium sp. UMB9976 | reverse complement strand
AACCGACGACGCAGCGTACGGGCGGCATACTTGGAGACACCAAGAGCATTGGCAGCGGCTGTATAGCCCATGCCTTGTTCAAATAGTTCAACCAACTGCTCGCGCTGATGCTCGCTCAGCGAACTTCGTGCTCTCAATGGAAACTGCTCCCCACTAGGGCGTGTCTCTTATATGCGTAACCAGACCAGAATCGCCGCAAGCACCACTCCCGCGCGATACGTGACCGCGAG
>NZ_JASODY010000192.1:0-231 GCF_030212265.1 Corynebacterium sp. UMB9976 | reverse complement strand
ATTCATAATAAAAAGTTATCGTGGAATCAAAAGGTAAAACCAACAAAGCAAATTGTAAAAATCAGTAATAATCCAGAATATTCTGGTGTTCCATTAAAGTTAAATCATGGTTATACAATTAAGCAATTATATGAAGCTACTTTAATTCAATCTGCGAATGGTCCGGCTATGCTTTTAGGACAAGCAATTAGCGGATCGCAGCAAGCTTTTGTTAAAAAGATGCGGAAGCAG
>NZ_JASODY010000191.1:0-231 GCF_030212265.1 Corynebacterium sp. UMB9976 | reverse complement strand
AGATGCTCTTTAATGACCTTCAACGGAAGGTACTGGTCCCGCTGCAACGCGAGGATGAAACGCAGACGTTCGACATCGGAGGCCGTGTATTTACGGTATCCGGCGGCGGTACGGGCCGGAGTGATGAGGCCCTTCTCCTCGAGGAAACGGATCTTCGAGGCGGTCACCGCAGGGAAATCTTCCTGCAGGATAGACAACACGTCGCCGATGTTCTTGACGCCACTGCGCGGG